>NZ_JCALDH010000015.1:0-120031 GCF_059812765.1 Mycobacterium sp. NGS39
CCGGCGGCAAGCTCGTGGTTCGTAATCCGCTGGATCGTCGCCTCGGCGCTTGGCGGGCCGCTGCTGATGACCGCGATCGCACTGGCGGTGATCCACGACGCCGCGTCGGTGATGACTCAGCTGCAGACGCCGAATGCGCTGCGCGCGTTCGGCGGCGTCCTGGCGGTGCATGCGATCGGCGCGGTGCTGGGCGTGGGCTCGCGGATCGGCGTGCGGCTTCTGGCCGCGTGGTCGCTGCCGCTGTGGCTGGTCGACTCGGTGCGGGCGGCGCTCACCGGTGTGCTGGCGCTGCTGGGATTGTCCGGTGCCATCACCGCGGCGTCGCTGATCGTGCACTGGGGCGCGATGCACGAGCTGTACTCGATCACCGACTCGCTGTTCGGTCAGCTGAGCCTGACGCTGCTGTCCGTGCTCTACATCCCGAACGTGGTCGTCGGCACGTCGGCGGTGGCCGTCGGGTCGAGCGCGCACGTCGGTGTCGCCACCTTCAGCGCGTTCGCGGTCTTCGGCGGCGACCTGCCCGCGCTGCCGGTGCTGGCCGCCGCGCCGACGCCCCCGCTCGGGCCGATCTGGGTGATCTGGCTGATCGCCGCCGCCGCGGCCGGGGTGGCCGTGGGCCAGCAGTGTGCACGACGGCCGCTTCCGGCACTGGCCGCATCGCTGAAGCTGCTGACGGCAGCGGCGCTCGGCGCGGTGGCGATGGCGCTGCTCGGCTACGCCGCGGGCGGGCGGCTGGGCAACTTCGGCGACGTCGGCGTGGACCAGGGCACGTTCGGGCCCGCGGTGTTTCTGTGGTTCGCCGGAATCGGGGGGCTCACCGTCGCGATGGCCGGCGGCATCGTCCGGCCCAGACCGAAGCCGAAACCGAAGGCCGACGAGGACGCCGAACCGGAGCCGGACCCAGACGCGGACACCGAGGTATTGGACGCCACACCGCCAGATCCACCCACGCTATCCGGCGACGATTAGGCTGCCAGCGTGCAACAGCCGCTCCACGTGCCGCCCACCGCGCCGGCCCGGCTCGTGGTGCTGGCGTCGGGCACCGGATCGCTGCTGGCCTCCCTGCTGACCGCCGCACGCGGCGAGTATCCGGGCCGCGTCGTGGCCGTCGGCGTCGACCGCGACTGCGCCGCCGTCGACATCGCCAAGGCTGCCGACGTGCCCGTGTTCCGGGTGCGGCTCTCGGACTATTCCGACCGCGCCGCGTGGGATGCCGCGATCACCGAGGCCACCGCCGAACACCGCCCCGACCTGATCGTCTCGGCAGGGTTCATGAAAATACTTGGACCACAGTTTCTTTCGCGGTTCATGGGTCGGATCATCAATACCCACCCCGCGCTGCTGCCGGCATTTCCCGGCGCGCATGCGGTGCCCGAATCGCTCGAGTACGGCGTCAAGGTCACCGGCTGCACTGTGCATCTGGTCGACGCCGGAACCGACACCGGACCGATCCTGGCTCAAGAAGTCGTCGAGGTGCGTGACGACGACGACGAGGCAAGCCTGCACGAACGAATCAAGGTCGTCGAAAGGCGGCTGCTGGCAGAGGTCATCGCCGACGTGGCCACGCGCGGCGTGACCTGGAGCGGACGAAAGGCAACCATAGGATGACCGCACAGTACGGGCGCAGGCCGATCCGTCGGGCGCTGATCAGCGTCTACGACAAGACCGGTCTGCTACCGCTGGCCCGCGGACTGCACGAGGCCGGGGTGGACATCGTCTCCACCGGCTCGACCGCGAAAACCATTGCGAGGACTGGCATTCCGGTGACGCCGGTGGAGTTCGTGACCGGATTCCCCGAGATTCTCGACGGCCGCGTCAAGACTCTGCATCCGATGGTGCACGCCGGACTGCTCGCCGACACCCGCAAGCCTGAGCACCTCACGGCGTTGCAACGCTTGAACATCGAGCCGTTCGACCTCGTCGTCGTCAACCTCTACCCCTTCACCGAGACGGTCGCCTCGGGCGCCGACGTCGACGAGTGCGTCGAGCAGATCGACATCGGCGGGCCGGCCATGGTGCGGGCCGCGGCCAAGAACCATCCCAGCGTCGCGGTGGTCACCGACCCGCTCGGCTACGACGGGGTGCTGGCCGCCGTTCGCGCCGGCGGCTTCACGCTGCAAGAGCGAAAGAAGTTGGCGGCGTTGGCTTTTCGGCACACTTCAGAGTACGACGTCGCGGTGGCGTCATGGATGGAGTCGACGCTGGCACCCGGCGCCGAGCCGCTGCCGCCCTGGTTCGCCGGGACGTGGCGGCGCTCGGCGGTGTTGCGCTACGGCGAGAACCCGCACCAGCAGGCGGCGCTGTACGCCGACCCGTCGGCGTGGCCCGGCTTGGCGCAGGCCGAGCAGCTGCACGGAAAAGAGATGTCCTACAACAACTACACCGACGCCGACGCCGCGTGGCGTGCGGCGTTCGACCACGAAGAGACCTGCGTCGCGATCATCAAGCACGCCAACCCGTGCGGCATCGCGATCTCGTCGGTTTCGGTGGCCGACGCGCATCGCAAGGCCCACGAGTGCGACCCGGTCAGCGCGTTCGGCGGGGTGATCGCGGCCAACACCACCGTGTCGGTAGAGATGGCCGAGACCGTCGCCGACATCTTCACCGAGGTGATCGTCGCACCTGCGTACGAAGACGGCGCAGTGGACATCCTGGCCCGCAAGAAGAACATTCGTGTGCTGGTCGCCTCCCAACCCCAGCCGGGCGGCGTCGAGTTCCGGCAAGTCAGCGGCGGGCTTTTGGTGCAGGAGCGCGACGCATTCGGAGCCGTGGGCGACGACCCGGTCAACTGGCAGCTGGTGGCGGGATCACCAGCGGACCCCGACACGCTTGCCGACCTGAAGTTCGCGTGGCGCAGTTGCCGGGCGGTCAAATCCAACGCGATCGTGATCGCGAAGGACGGCGCGACCGTCGGCGTCGGGATGGGTCAGGTGAACCGGGTCGACGCGGCCCGGCTGGCCGTCGAGCGCGGCGGCGACAGGGTGGCTGGGGCGGTCGCGGCGTCGGACGCGTTCTTCCCTTTCCCCGACGGGCTCGAGACGCTCGCGACGGCGGGGGTGACGGCGATCGTGCATCCGGGCGGATCGATCCGCGACGAGTTGGTCACCGAGGCGGCGGCCAAGGCCGGCGTGACGCTCTACGTCACCGGCGCGCGCCACTTCGCCCACTGAATCGACCGCCGAGTCGAGTTCATCCAGCCCGGTTGGTATAGGCACCGTGCCGAGGTGGGTATGGGTCTGGGGTGAAAGCGCGCTCGATGGTTGCCGCGGTAGGTGGAAGTCCGGCTGGGGTGGCAGGTTGGGATCTGCTACAGCGTCGGCACACGATCCTTCGGAACTTCCCGGTGGTGGGTCACCTGAGGTTCATTCTCGAAAGCATCGGCCCGGAGCTGCGCCAGTACATCGTCACCGACAACAACGAGGAGAAACCGTTCAGCCGCGATCAGCGGCGCTGGGTGTATGCGTCGTCGAAGCTGTCCAACCGCTACTTCGGCTTCGGCAGCGACAACGACGTGGAGAACACGCGCAACTACCTGATCCTCAAGCACGCGGCGTTTCCGGTGCTGGCGCCCGACGACGAACCGGTTCATCCCGACCCAGCGCTGCCGCTGCCGCCGGCCAAGGTGCTCGGCGGCGCGCGCAAGCGCGCCAAGGCGTTCCGTCCCCAATCGATGGTCAACATCTCGGCGATGAGCTTCGGTTCGCTGAGCGCAGCGGCGATCACCGCGCTGAACAAGGGCGCGGCGATGGCGGGCGCGCTGCACACCACCGGCGAGGGTGGGGTGTCGTCGTACCACCTCAACGGCGGTGACCTGATCTGGCAGATCGGCACCGGCTACTTCGGCTGCCGCAACGAAGACGGGTCGTTCAGCCTGCCGCGGCTGCTCGACCGGGTGGCCGAGACGCCGTCGATCCGGGCGATCGAGATCAAGCTCAGCCAGGGCGCCAAGCCCGGATTGGGCGGCATGCTGCCCGGCGCGAAGGTCAGCCAGGAGATCGCCGACATCCGCGGCATTCCGGCCGGCCAGGACTGCAAGAGCCCGGCCGCCCACACCGCTTTCCGTGACGTCGACGGGCTGCTGGAGCTGGTCGAGACCATCGCCGCCGAGACGGGGCTGCCGGTCGGGATCAAATCAGCGGTCGGGGAGGGGCAGTTCTGGCAGGAGCTGGCGGAGCGGATGGCGCGCACCGGTCGCGGCGTGGACTTCGTCACCGTCGACGGCGGCGAGGGCGGCACCGGCGCGGCGCCGCTGGTGTTCAGCGACCACGTCGCGCTGCCGTTCAAGTGGGCCTTCCCCCGCGTGTACCGCGCATTCGCGGAGCACGACCTGCACCACGACGTCGTGTTCATCGGCTCCGCCAAGCTCGGCATCATCGAGAACGCGATGCTGGCGTTGACCATGGGCTGCGACATGCTCAACGTCGCGCGCACCGCGATGTTCGCGATCGGCTGCATCCAGGCTCAGCGCTGTCACACCGGCCGCTGCCCCACCGGGGTGGCCACTCAATCGCGCTGGCTACAACACGGGCTCGATCCCGAGCTGAAGTCGGTGCGCTGCGCGAACTACCTCGCTACCGTCCGTTTCGAGCTGCTGACCTTGGCCCGCACCTGCGGCTACGTGCACCCGGCGCTGGTCCCGCTGGATGCCGTCGAATTGCTCGACACCGACCTTCAGACCGTCCCGGTGAGCAAGGTGTTCAACTACAAACCCGGTTGGGGCCTGCCGGGCCAACCCGACATCGACGCGATCACCCGCATCATGGCGGACCGGCAGCCTTGCAAGCCGCGACTGCCTTGAGGCCCTTGAGGCCCTAAAGAACCCTTGAGACCCTTTAGACCTACGCCTGGACGATCACCGGGTCGCCGATGTGGACGGTGTTGTAGTACCACTTCGCGTTGTCCGGGCTGAGGTTGATGCAGCCGTGGCTGACATTCGCGTAGCCCTGCGAATCCACTGACCACGGCGCCGAGTGGACGTAAACGCCGCCGTTGTTGATTCGCTCGGCGTAGTAGGCGGTGATCTTGTAGCCGTCCGGATCACTCAGCGGAATGCCGATGGTGCGTGAGTCCATGACGACGCTTGCTTCCCTGGACAGCACGCTGAAGTTGCCGATCGGCGTCGGCCGGCTGGGCTTGCCCATCGAAGCCGGCATCGTGCGGGCCAACTGCCCGTCGATGCTCACCGTGAACGTGTGCGCCGAGATGTCGGCGACGCCCTGGACGACCGAGCCGGTGGTGATGTCCGTCTTGAACCCGCCCACCGACAGCGGGATCACGCTGTGGGCCGGCCAGTACGTGTCGGGCTTGAACTCCAGCGTCCTGTCGTCAGGCCAAGTGAACTGACCCGATGGAGCGTTGGGCACCCCGACGGAAAACGACCGCTCCGCCGCCGCTCGGTTGGCCACCGGCTGCGCGAACGTCACAGTCACCGTTGCGGCCACGCCGACGGTTTCTCCGGCTTTCGGCGACACGTTGGCCACGGTCAGCGTCGTCGACGTCACCGCGGCCGCGCCTGGCACGGCCGTTGCGACCAGTGCCGTCGTCGCGATCGTCAGCGCCACAAGAGCGCTCTTCAACTTCAGCAAACGCATGCCTCGATTTACCCGAGCGCAAGGCAGGCCGAAACATCTGCCACCTGCACGGCTCATCAGTACACCCACCTGTCCCCCCGCACCGAATTGATGACGGACATTAATAACGATACCGACGTACGGCTGCCCGTGAGAGCCGATGAGCAAAGAAGCCGCCCGACGCGAGCCCGGAAGCAGCCGCCGTGACGCAGTAGCGTGGAGTGGTGACTCTACCTAACGATCTTCCGCGCACCGTTGGCGAGCTGCGGGCATCAGGTCATCGCGAGCGCAGCGTCAAGCAGGAGATCCGGGAGAACCTGCTCGCCGCGCTGGCTGACGGCCGCGACGTGTGGACCGGCATTTTCGGGTTCGACGACACGGTGATCCCGCAGCTCGAGCGCGCGCTGATCGCCGGCCATGACTTCGTGCTGCTCGGCGAGCGGGGACAGGGCAAGACGCGGCTGCTGCGGTCGCTGGAGGGGCTGCTCGACGAGTGGACGCCCGTGATCGCCGGCGCGGAACTGGGCGAGCACCCCTATTCCCCGATCACCCCTGAGTCCATCCGCCGGGCTGCCGATTCGGGCGACGACCTTCCCGTCGCCTGGCGCCACCGCAGCGAGCGCTACACCGAGAAACTCGCCACGCCCGACACCAGCGTGGCCGATCTCGTCGGCGACATCGACCCGATCAAGGTGGCCGAGGGCCGCAGCCTGGGCGACCCGGAGACCATTGCGTACGGGCTGATTCCGCGCGCGCACCGCGGCATCGTCGCAGTCAACGAGCTGCCCGACCTGGCCGAGCGCATCCAGGTGGCGATGCTCAACGTGATGGAGGAGCGCGACATCCAGGTCCGCGGCTACACGCTGCGCCTTCCGCTCGACGTGCTCGTCGTCGCCAGCGCCAACCCGGAGGACTACACCAACCGCGGCCGCATCATCACCCCGCTCAAGGACCGTTTCGGCGCGGAGATCCGCACCCACTACCCGCTGGAGCTGGACGCGGAGGTCGGCGTGATCCGCCAGGAGGCCCACCTGTCGGCTGAGGTTCCCGAATACCTGTTGCAGATCCTGGCCCGCTTCGCGCGCTACCTCCGGGAGTCGCGCTCGATCGACCAGCGCTCCGGGGTGTCGGCGCGGTTCGCGATCGCCGCGGCCGAGACAGTCGCCGCGTCGGCGCGGCACCGCGCCGCCGTTCTGGGCGAGCGCGACGCGGTGGCCCGGGTGATCGATCTGACCACCGTCATCGACGTGTTGCGCGGCAAGCTCGAGTTCGAGTCCGGCGAAGAGGGCCGCGAGCAGGCGGTGCTGGAGCATCTGTTGCGCCGCGCCACCGCCGACACCGCGCAGAAGTTGTTGGGCGGAATCGACGTTGGGCCCATCGTCGCTGCGGTGGAACACGGTTCGCCGGTGACGACGGGGGAGCGGGTGTCGGCGCGTGAGGTGCTGGCGGCGCTGCCCGAAGTTCCGGCGGTCGCCGCGATCCAGCGCCGGCTCGGTGCGTCGTCAGAGGGTGAGCGCGCTGCCGCCATCGAATTGGCTTTGGAGGCATTGTATTTGGCGAAGCGGATCGACAAGGTGAGCGGCGAAGGGGAGACCGTGTATGGCTAGACGCGGACGCGGCAGAGCGTCTCGCTACTCCGCCTACACCGGCGGTCCCGATCCGCTGGCGCCGCCGGTAGATCTGCGCGACGCCCTAGAGCAGATCGGCCGCGACGTGATGGACGGGACCTCGCCGCGTCGGGCGCTGTCGGAGCTGTTGCGCCGCGGCACCAAGGACTTTCGCGGTACCGACCGGCTGGCCGCGGAGGCCAACCGGCGCCGTCGAGAATTGTTGCAGCGCAACAACCTTGACGGCACGCTTCAAGAGGTCAAGCGGCTGCTCGACGAGGCTGTGCTGGCCGAGCGCAAGGAGCTCGCCAGGGCCCTCGACGACGATGCGCGGTTCTCGGAGATGCAGCTGGAGAATCTGCCGCCGTCGCCGGCCAAGGCCGTCCAGGAGCTGGCCGACTACCAGTGGCGCAGCGGCGAGGCGCGTGAGAAGTACGAGCAGATTCGCGACTTGTTGGGCCGGGAGATGCTCGACCAGCGTTTCGCGGGGATGAAGCAGGCCCTGGAGAACGCCACCGACGAAGACCGTCAGCGCGTCAACGAGATGCTCGACGATCTCAACGACCTGCTGGACAAGCACGCCCGCGGCGAGGACACCCAGCAGGACTTCGAGAACTTCATGGCCAAGCACGGCGAGTTCTTTCCGGAGAACCCGCGCAACGTGGACGAGCTGCTCGATTCGCTGGCCAAGCGCGCGGCCGCCGCCCAGCGTTTCCGCAACAGCCTCAGCCCCGAGCAGCGAGCAGAGCTGGATGCGTTGGCGCAGCAGGCCTTTGGGTCGCCGTCGCTGATGCAGGCGCTGAATCGGCTCGACGCGCACCTGCAGTCCGCGCGGCCCGGCGAGGACTGGACGGGGTCGTCGCGGTTCTCCGGCGACGATCCGCTGGGCATGGGTGAGGGCACTCAGGCCCTGCAGGACATCGCCGAGCTCGAGCAGTTGGCCGAGGCGCTGTCGCAGAGCTATGCCGGCGCGACGATGGACGACGTCGACCTCGACATGCTGGCGCGGCAGCTGGGCGACGAGGCGGCGGTGGACGCGCAGACACTCGCGGAGTTGGAGCGAGCGCTGCTGAATCAGGGCTTCCTCGACCGGGGTTCCGACGGTCAGTGGCGGCTGTCGCCCAAAGCGATGCGCCAGTTGGGCCAGACAGCGTTGCGTGACGTCGCTGCGCAGTTGTCGGGCCGGCACGGGGAGCGCGAGACGCAGCGCGCCGGCGCGGCGGGGGAGCTGACCGGTGCGACGCGGCCATGGCAGTTCGGCGATACCGAGCCGTGGAACGTCACCCGCACCCTCACGAATTCCGTTCTGCGCCAGGCGGGTACGGGCGAGGCCGGGCCGCTGCGAATCACGGTTGACGACGTCGAGGTGTCCGAGACGGAGACCCGCACGCAGGCCGCGGTGGCATTGCTCGTCGACACGTCGTTCTCGATGGTGATGGAAAACCGTTGGTTGCCGATGAAGCGCACCGCGCTGGCGCTGAATCACCTTGTCAGCACCAGGTTCCGGTCCGATGCGTTACAGATCATCGCGTTCGGCCGGTATGCGCGCACGATGAGTGCAGCCGAGCTGACCGGCCTCGAAGGCGTCTACGAGCAGGGCACCAACCTGCACCACGCGCTCGCGCTGGCGGGCCGTCATCTGCGCCGGCACCCCAGCGCGCAGCCGGTGGTGCTCGTCGTCACCGACGGTGAGCCGACCGCACACCTGGAAGGCGGATTCGGCAGCGGCGACGAGCCCGCGCAGGTGTTTTTCGACTACCCGCCGCATCCGCGCACGATCGCGCACACCGTGAAGGGTTTCGACGAGGTGGCCAAGCTCGGCGCGCAGGTGACGATCTTCCGGCTCGGCAACGACCCGGGACTGGCGCGGTTCATCGACCAGGTGGCGCGCCGCGTGCAGGGCCGCGTCGTGGTGCCCGACCTCGACGGGTTGGGTGCCGCCGTCGTCGGCGACTATCTGCGCTCCCGCCGCCGCCTCTGATCCCCGCGAGCGTGCGCGTCTGCGCGTCGACACGCCGCGTCGGCCCGTGCAACAGCGCACCCTCGCGGAGGAGCGAGAGCCGCAGCCGTCAGTGCCTGCGCGGCTTGCGCTTGACGGCGACGCTGCCGCAGAACGAGAAGCCGCGCACCACCACGTGCGGCGCCCCCGGCACCCCGTTCCCCGCCGCGCTGTGGTCGAACGAACCCATCACACCCACGCCTTCGATCTCGACGTTGACTTCCGGCGGCACCAGAATCGTCTGCCCGCCCATGATCGAGTACGCCTTGATCTCGACCTGCGGTGACGTGAAGTCGGCGTAGCGCAGGTCGACGACCCCGCCGCCCCACAGCGCGAACGTGGTCAGTCGGCCGGGAACGTTCCAGCGGCCGCGACGCTCGAAGCCGCTCATGATGGCCAGCAACACGGTCGACGGCGCCGGATGGCACGGTCTGCCCGGCTGCCGTGGCCGCAATGCTGCGCCGGGAAGGTCGGCGCTCAGCCGGTCCAGCTCCTCATACGTGCGCGCAGAGTAGACCTTGGCCAACCGGTCCTCGTACTCGTCGATGCCGAGCCTGCCCTGGGCGGCGGCGTCGGTCAGCAACTGCGCGACCTCGATGCGATCGGTGTCGGCGGCCCGCAGCTCTGTGTCTCGCTGAGGCATATTGCTGGTCATCATCGCCGAGCCTACGACGTTGTACGTGCCGCGCTCTAGAAACCCTCGAGATGGTCTCAGATGGTTCCCGACTGTGACTGCGTCGATGCGATTCTGTGCCGCAGCGGGCGCGCCGCGTCAGTCCAAGTGGGCCGTCAGCAACCACCCCGGGAGGGACTTGCGGCCGTTCGGTTCGTCCCTCAGCTCGACGTCGGCCATGGGGGCGAAGCCGTCCGGCACGATGGCGTGAATGCGCGCCGGCCGGATTTCGTCGATCGTCCAGTACTTCGAGACCACGTCGCGAAGCTCGTCGGCAGTGACGGGATTGCCGGGTCCGTTAGGCATGCCTGCGCGGTCGAAGACCAGCACGAAGTACGACGCGCCCGGTGCGGCGGCGCGCACGATCGAACGCTGATAGCCCTCGCGCGCTTCCACCGGTATCGAATGGAACAGTGTGCTGTCGACGATCGTGCCGAACCTGCCGTCGTAGCCCCCGAAGTCGCTGATGTCGGCGACCTCGAATGTCGCGTTGGTCAGCCCGCGCTTGGCGGCTTCGGCGCGAGCCAACTCGATGGCGGTGGGTGAGAGGTCCAGCCCCACGGTCGTGTGGCCCAGCTCCGCCAGCCGCAGCGCAATCGCCGCCTCGCCGCAGCCGACGTCGAGCACGTCGCCGTGGAACATGCCCTGCTCGATCAGTGCGGCCAGTTCGGGTTGCGGCTCGCCGATGCTCCACGGGGGCTTGGCACCGGGACCGAGCTCTTGAGTCTCTCCGCGGTAGAAGGCGTCGAATTCGAAGTCTTGCGGTGCAGTCGTCATGAGTCCATGCATATCAAGGCAGTTGATATACGTCAATATGGTTGATATGGCAGACGCCGACCAACCGCTGGGCTATCTCATGCATCGGCTCAT
The DNA here is from genome assembly GCF_059812765.1 of Mycobacterium sp. NGS39. NCBI lineage: Bacteria > Bacillati > Actinomycetota > Actinomycetes > Mycobacteriales > Mycobacteriaceae > Mycobacterium > Mycobacterium sp. NGS39. Next base: position 10,720 of record NZ_JCALDH010000015.1, read on the forward strand.
GGGCGTGCTCCGCCCGGCGGTCGCCGCCGAGCTCAAGCCGCTGGACCTGGGTCTCGCTGAATTCGTCTGCCTGCGCATCTTGGCGATGTCACCCGGCCGGTCCAACGCGGAACTGGCCCGCGACACCAACGTCTCGCCGCAGGCGATGAACAACGTCTTGCGTTCGCTGGAGGACCGGGGAGCGGTCGCGCGCCCGGCATCGGTGGCATCGGGCCGGGCACTGCCCGCCGAGCTGACGGCGCACGGGCGCGCGCTGTTGAAGCGGGCCGAGGCTGCGGTTCAGCGTGCCGACGAGCAGGTGCTGGCCAACCTCAGCCGCGCCGAGCAACGGGAATTGCGAAGGCTCCTGGCGGCCGCCGCGTCGCGGCCTAGCCGCTGACCCAACGCGGCGGGCGCTTCTCGAGGAACGCGAGCATGCCTTCGCGGGCCTCCTCAGAAGCGAACAGCCGCGCCGATTGCGCGGTGAGCTTCTCGGCCCGCTCCTCGAAGCCGTCGAGGATCGCCGCCGTCGCCAGGGCTTTCGACTCGCGCAGACCCTGCGGCGACCCCTTCGCCAGCTCGGCGGTGATCGCGGCGACGGCAGCGTCCACGTCGTCAGCGGCGAGCGTCACCAGCCCGATGCGTTCGGCCTCCTCGGCACCGAACTTCTCGCCGGTGAGAAAGTAGCGCCCGACGGACCGCGGCGTCATCTTCGGCAGCAGCGTCAGCGAGATGATTGCGGGCGCGACGCCGATGCGCGCCTCGGTGAGCGCGAACGTGCTGTTTCGTCCGGCGACGACGATGTCGCAGGCGCCGACGAGGCCGAACCCGCCGGCACGTACGTGGCCGTCGATGGCGCCGACGACCGGCAGCGGCAATTCCACGATGGCCCTGAGCAATTCGGCGAGTTGGCGGGTGCGGGTATCCGGTCCGCCTTCGGAGGCCTCCGACAAATCAGCACCCGCACAGAACGTGCCGCCGGTGTGGCCGAGCACCACCGCCCGCACGTCTGGATGGGCCGCCGCGTCACGCAGCCCCTGGTGCAGCTCCGCGACGAGCCCCGACGACAGCGCGTTGCGGTTGTGCGGCGAGTTCAAGGTGACCCGCGCCGTCGAGCCGTCGACCGCGTAGTCGACGTACCTGGTGCCCTTCGCGCTAGCGCTCATCGGCCACCAGTCAGTACGAGCGCGGGAGGCCGAGGGAGGTCTGCGCCACGAAGTTCAGCACCATCTCGCGGCTCACCGGTGCGATGCGCGACAGCCGCGACGCGGTGATCGCCGCCCCGATGCCGTATTCCTTGGTCAACCCGTTGCCCCCCAGGGACTGCACGGCCTGGTCGACCGCGCGCGCCGACGCCTCGCCGGCGGCGTACTTCGCGATGTTGGCTGCCTCGGCCGCGCCGGCGTCGTCACCGCTGTCGTACAACGTGGCCGCCTTCTGCATCATCAGCCGGGCCAACTCGATCTCGATGTAGGTCTGCGCCAACGGATGAGACAAACCCTGGTGCGCACCGATCGGCGTCTTCCACACCTGGCGGGTCTTGACGTAGTCGACCGCCTTGCGAATCGCGAAGCGGCCCATACCAACTGCGCTTGCCGCACCCATGATCCGCTCCGGGTTCAGGCCGGCGAACAACTGGGCGATCGCGGCGTCCTCCGAACCCACCAGCGCATCGGCGGGCAGGCGCACGTTGTCGATGAACACCTGGAACTGCCGCTCCGGGCTGATCAGCTCCATCTCGATCGGCGTCCAGGTGAACCCGGGGGTGTCGGTGGGCACGATGAACAACGCCGGCCGCAGGTTGCCGGTCTTTGCCTCCTCGGTGCGGCCCACCACCAGAACCGCCTGCGCCTGGTCCACACCGGAGATGAACACCTTCTGGCCGTTGAGGATCCAGGCGCCGCCGTCGCGGCGGGCCGTGGTGGTGATGCGGTGTGAGTTCGAGCCGGCGTCCGGTTCGGTGATCGCGAAGGCCATGGTGATCGACCCGTCGGCGATGCCCGGCAGCCACCGCTTCTTCTGCTCCTCGGTGCCGAACTTGCTGATGATCGTGCCGTTGATCGCCGGCGACACCACCATCATAAGCAGCGCGCAACCTTGGGCGGCCATCTCCTCCATCACGATCGCCAGCTCGTACATGCCGGCCCCACCGCCGCCGTACTCTTCCGGCAGATTGACGCCGAGAAACCCGAGTTTGCCTGTCTCGTGCCACAACTCGTCGGTGTGCTGACCGGCGCGGGCCTTCTCCAGGTAGTAGTCCTGGCCGTAGTTCGCGGCCATTGCCGACACCGCCTCGCGCAGTGCCCGGCGTTCCTCGTTTTCGATGAACCCGCTGTCGGTCATGATTGCTCCTTGTCTTCGACGTCGTCGACCCGGGCGAGCACGGCGCCGAGCTCGACCTGCTGGCCAACTCCCACTAAAACCTCCGCCACCACACCGTCTTTCGGTGATGCGACGGCGTGTTCCATCTTCATCGCCTCCATCCAGACGATCGGCTGTCCGGCGGTGACGAGGTCGCCCACCGCGGCACCGAGCCGGCTCACCGCGCCCGGCATCGGCGCCACAAGGGATCCTGGCTGCAGTGCGGAGCCAGGCTCCGGAAAGCGAGGAACCACAGTGAATTCCACAGCGGCGGTGGGGGAGTCGACGTACACGCGGTCGCCGTGGCGCGCGACGCGATGAGGTCGGTCGACACCGCCGGCCCGCAGCACCACCTCGTCGGGAGTCGCCGAGACGAGCTGCACGTCGTCGTCGGGGAGCTGCAGAAGCTCGCGGTCGAACCGATACCGCACGACGTGTTCGTCACCGTCGGATGCATAGCGCTTGACCTGGAAGCCCGACGGCAGGTTGCGCCAGCCAGACGGGACGGACGCCATTGCCGTTGCGGTGGCGCGGTTGTGTGCGGCGTCGGCGAGCGCAGCGGCCAGCGCGCAGCGCCGCACGGTGTCGGAGTCGGCCAGGGCGGTGCTCAACGTCGCGAGGCCGTGGGTGTCGAAGAATGCCGTGTCGGTGTCACCGGCGAGGAACGCCGGATGCCGCAACACATTTACCAGCAGATCGCGGTTGGTGCGCACGCCGTGTACGCGGGCTCGTGCGAGCGCATCGGCGAGCAGTGCGGCGGCCTGCGTGCGGGTAAAGCCGTACGAGATGACCTTCGCGAGCATCGGGTCGTAGTGCACCGACACCTCGGAGCCGCTGACGACGCCGGCGTCCACGCGGATACCGGGCCGGGTCAGCGGGACGAAACTCAGTTGCGAGGTCGGGATCTCGAACGTGTGCAGCGTGCCGGCCTGCGGCTGCCAGCCGCGGGCGGGATCTTCGGCGTAGAGGCGCGCTTCGATCGAATACCCCTGCCCGGCAGGCGGTTCGGGGTTCAGGCGGATACCGTCGGCGACCTGCAGTTGCAGCTCGACGAGATCGCAGCCAGTGACATTTTCGGTGACCGGGTGCTCGACCTGGAGCCGGGTGTTCATCTCGAGGAAGTAGAACGACCCGTCTTCGTCAGCGAGGAACTCGACGGTTCCCGCCCCGGTGTATCCGATTGCCGAGGCCGCCTGCCGGGCCGCGTCGAACAGCTTGTCGCGCATGCCGGGAATGCGTTCGACGAGCGGCGACGGCGCCTCCTCGATCACCTTCTGGTGGCGCCGCTGGATGGAGCACTCCCGCTCGCCGACCGCCCAGACGGTGCCATGCTGGTCGGCGAGCACCTGCACCTCGATGTGCCGGCCGCGCGGCAGGTAACGCTCGCAGAACACGGTGTCGTCGCCGAAGGCAGACGCGGCTTCACGGCGCGCAGCCGCGACTTCGGCTGGTAGCGAAGACAATTCGGTGACGACGCGCATGCCCCGACCGCCACCGCCCGCGGATGCCTTGACCAGCACGGGCAGCTGCGACTCGGTGACGCTGTCGGGGTCGAGTTCGTCGAGCACGGGCACGCCGGCGGCGGCCATCATCTTCTTGGCTTCGATCTTGCTGCCCATCGCTGCCACTGCGGCGACCGGTGGACCGATCCACGTCAGACCAGCGTCCAGCACGGCGGCCGCGAAATCGGCGTTCTCCGAGAGGAATCCGTAGCCCGGGTGGATGGCGTCGGCGCCCGCGGCCTTCGCTGCGGCGACCAACGCGTCTGCCCGAAGGTATCCGTCGGTGCCGGGAAGCAGGACGCGGGCGTCGGCCTCGGCGACGTGCGGAGAGCCCGCATCCGGCTCGGTGTACACGGCGACCGTGCGCACGCCGAGGCGGCGGCACGTGGCGAACACGCGCCGCGCAATCTCTGAGCGGTTGGCAACCAGAACTGTATGCATGGTCACATCCGGAAGACGCCGAAGTTGCTGGTGCCCTCGACCGGCGCATTGGCGATGGCCGACAAGCACATTCCGAGCACCGTGCGGGTGTCGCGGGGATCGATGATGCCGTCGTCGTACAACATCCCGGACAGCACCATCGGCAGCGACTCGGCCTCGATTTGCGCTTCGACAGCGGCCTTCAGCGCTGCGTCGGCCTGCTCGTCGACCTGCTGCCCACGGGCCTCGGCGGCAGCGCGGCTGACGATCGACAGCACACCGGCCAGCTGGGCGCCACCCATCACCGCGGACTTGGCGCTGGGCCACGCGAACAAGAAGCGCGGGTCATAGGCGCGCCCGCACATCCCGTAATGGCCGGCCCCGTAGGAGGCGCCGATCAACAGCGAGATGTGCGGGACCGTCGAGTTGGAGACGGCGTTGATCATCATCGAGCCGTGCTTGATCATGCCGCCCTCCTCGTACTGCTTGCCCACCATGTAGCCGGTGGTGTTGTGCAGGAAGAGAAGCGGCGTGTTCGCCCGGTTGGCCAATTCGATGAACTGGGTCGCCTTCTGCGCCTCCTCGCTGAACAGCACACCGCGCGCATTGGCCAAGATGCCGATGGGATAGCCGTGCACGCGCGCCCAACCCGTTACCAAGGACGAGCCGTAGAGCGCCTTGAACTCGTCGAAATCGGAGCCGTCGACGACCCGGGCGATCACCTCCCGCGGGTCGAACGGGGTGCGAAGGTCGGGCGGCACGATGCCCAGCAGTTCGTCCGCGTCGAACAGTGGCTCGCTCACCGGACCCGGTGCCGGTCCGCGCTTGTGCCAGTTCAGGCGCGCGACGATCCGCCGCCCGATCCGGATCGCGTCGGGTTCGTCGACCGCGAAGTAGTCAGCCAAACCCGATGTGCGCGCGTGCATTTCGGCCCCGCCCAGCGATTCGTCGTCGGACTCCTCGCCGGTGGCCATCTTCACCAGCGGCGGGCCGGCAAGGAACACCTTCGAGCGTTCCTTGATCATCACCACATGGTCGGACATCCCGGGAATGTAGGCGCCGCCCGCGGTCGAGTTGCCGAAGACCAGCGCGATGGTCGGAATGCCCGCGGCGGAGAGCCGGGTCAAGTCGCGGAACATCTGGCCGCCGGGGATGAAGATCTCCTTCTGGGTCGGCAGGTCAGCGCCGCCGGATTCCACGAGTGAGATCACCGGTAGCCGGTTCTCGAACGCGATCTTGTTCGCGCGCAGGATCTTCCGCAGCGTCCACGGGTTGCTGGTACCGCCCTTGACGGTCGGATCGTTGGCAACCAGCAGGCACTCGACCCCGCTCACCACACCGATGCCGACGACGGCCGACGCGCCGACGGTGAAGTCGGTGCCGTATGCCGCCAGCGGACTCAATTCCAGGAACGGCGAATCGGGGTCGATAAGCAGCTCGATACGCTCGCGCGCGGTCATCTTGCCGCGGGCATGATGGCGCTCGACGTACTTCGGTCCGCCTCCGGCGAGCGCCTTTTCGAGTTCGGCGCCGATCTCGGCGAGCTTGGCCGTCATCGCAGCGACGGACTCGTCGTAGGCCGGCGCGCGGGTGTCCAGGGTCGACCGGAGCACCGTCATGACTGATACCCCAGCGTCTTGGCTGCCAGCGCAGTGAGAATCTCCGTTGTGCCGCCGCCGATTCCGAGGATCCGCATGTCGCGGTACTGCCTTTCGACTTCGCTCTCGGCCATGTACCCCAGGCCACCGAACAGCTGCACGGCTTGGTTCGCCACCCACTCGCCGGCCTCGACGGCGGTGTTCTTCGCGAAGCACACCTGCGGAATGAGATCCGTCTCGCCGGCGTTTGATGTCGCCGCCTTCGCGGCTCCGGCCAGCTGCCTCTCCACCACGTTGCGCGTGTACACCCGTGCGACGTCGACCCGGCGCGCCATTTCGGCCAGCGTGTTCTGCACCGACTGCCGCGAAATCAGCGGACGGCCAAAGGTTTCCCGGTTGCGGCACCACTCGGCGGTGATGTCCAGGCAGCGTTGCGCGCTGGAATACGCCTGCGCGGCCAGCCCGACGCGTTCTGGGACGAACGCCGCTGCGATCTGCAAGAAGCCGGTGTTCTCCGCGCCGATCAGGTTGGCCACCGGTACCCGGACGTCGGTGTAGGACAGCTCCGCGGTGTCCGACGATCGCCAGCCCATCTTGTCGAGCTTGCGGGTGACCTCGAATCCCGGTGTGCCCTTGTCGACGACCAGCAGCGACACTCCGCCCGCCCCCGGCCCGCCGGTGCGCACCGCGGTCACCACGTAGTCTGCGCGCACGCCGGAGGTGATGTAGGTCTTCGCGCCGTTGACCACGTAGTCGTCGCCGTCGCGGTGGGCGCTGGTGCGCAAGTGCCCGACGTCGGAGCCCCCTCCGGGTTCGGTGATCGCCAGCGCGCCGATCAGCTCGCCGCGCAGTGTGGGCCGGACGTACGTCTCGATCAAGCGTTCGTCGCCCGAGGCGATCATGTGCGGCACCGCGATCCCGGACGTGAACAGCGACGCGAACACCCCACCGGGTGAGCCCGAGTAGTGCATCTCCTCGCAGATGACCAACGAGTCGGCGCCGTCGCCGCCACCGCCGCCGACCGACTCGGGGAACCCGGCGCCCAGAAGTCCGGCGTCGCCGGCTTTGCGGTGCAGCTCTCGGGGCAGCTCACCGACGCGTTCCCACTCGTCGACGTGCGGCAGTACCTCGTGTTCGGCGAAGGCTCGCACGGTTTTTCGCAACTGCTCGCGTTCGGGGTTGTGCCAAATGCTCATGTCAACAGTTCTTCCGGGATGTCGATGTAGCGACTCCGAAGCCATTCGCCGAGGCCCTTGGCTTGCGGGTCGAAGCGGGCTTGGTACGCCACGCCCTCGCCGAGGATGCCGTCGATCACGAAGTTGACCGCACGCAGATTCGGCAGCACGTGACGGGTGACGGGCAGATCGGCCACCTCGGGCAGCAGCTGACGCAGCTTCTCGACCGTCAGCGTGTTGGCCAGCCACCGCCACTGGTCCTCGGTGCGCACCCAAACCCCGACATTCGCGCTGCCGCCCTTGTCGCCGCTGCGGGCGCCGGCGATCACACCGAGCGGCATCCGCCGCGTCTCGCCGAACGGCAGCGGCACGGGCAGTGCGAACGGCGGAACTGCGGCTAACTCCAAAGCTTCAGTGGCCGTGGGTATTTCGACGCGGCGCCCGTCGGCGTGCACCGCGACATGGGGAACCTGCTCGGCTGGTACGTATCCGGCGGTGAACACGCCGTACACCTGGCCGTCGCCGGGCGGTGCGGTGGTGGTGAAGCCGGGATAGCTGGCCAGCGCGAGTTCGACTGCAGCAGAGGAGAATTGGCGTCCGACGTTGGCCGGGTCGCGGTCACGGACCACACAGCGCAGCAGCGCGCTGGCGGTCTCCTCGGTGTCGGCGTCGGGATGATCGGTGCGGGCCAGGGTCCATTCGAGCTCCGCCGGCTTGACTGTCAACGCCGCCTCGAGCTGGCGGCGAACCAGCGCGGCCTTCGCGTCGATATCCAGACCGGTCAGCACGAACGTCATCGAATTGCGAAATCCGCCAACGGTGTTCAGCGACACCTTCAACGTCGGTGGTGGCGGCTCGCCGCGCACTCCGCTGATCAGCACTCGGTCGGCGCCGTCCTGGGACAGCTCGATCGTGTCCACCCGCAGTGTCACGTCGGGATTGGCGTAGCGTGCCCCGCTGATCTCGTACAGAAGCTGCGCGGTCACGGTCCCCACGGTCACTGCACCGCCTGTGCCGGGGTGCTTGGTGATCACCGACGAGCCGTCGGACCGAATCTCGGCCAGGGGAAAACCGGGATGGGTGAGGTCGTCGATCTCACCGAAGAACGCGTAGTTGCCGCCGGTGGCCTGGGCGCCGCATTCGATGACGTGGCCCGCGGCGACGGCCCCGGCGAGCTTGTCGTAGTCGGTCCGCGACCAGCCGAAGTGGGCGGCGGCCGGCCCGACGACCACCGACGCGTCGGTGACCCGGCCCGTGACGACGACGTCCGCGCCACCGTAAATACAGTCGACGATGCCCCAGGCGCCGAGATAGGCGTTCGCGGCCAGCGGTGTGCCGAAGCCGAGTTCGGCGGCGCGCGGCAGCAGGTCGTCGCCTTCGACGTGGGCGACGGTCACCGGTATGCCCAGCCGTTCAGATAGGGCTCGCACGGCGTCTGCGAGCCCGGCGGGGTTTAAACCGCCGGCGTTCGCGACGATTCGCACTCCGCGGTCGCGGGCCAGGCCGAGGCATTCCTCGAGCTGGGTGAGAAAGGTCTTCGCGTAGCCGCGGTCGGGGGATTTGGCCCGGTCGCGGGCCAAAATCAGCATGGTGAGTTCGGCAAGGTAATCGCCGGTCAGGAAGTCGAGCTCGCCACCGGTCAGCATCTCGCGCATCGCCGAGAGACGGTCGCCGTAGAAGCCCGAGCAGTTGCCGATGCGCACCGCGCCGCGTGTGTCGGCCAACGCGTCCTCCTCCCGGGCGAGTTCTCGACCAACCGGTAGGTTAGTCGATGGTTGCGCCAATCAGCAGCCAGGGCTGGGCGCCGTATGGGGCAGGCGACGCGCGCTTTTGTTTGCGGGCCAGCTCACCAGCTATTCTGAACGGCAATCCCCCCGATTAGATGGAGAAGCTCGATCATGGCTGTGCCGAAGCGCAGGATGTCGCGTGCGAACACCCGGAGCCGTCGCGCGCAGTGGAAGGCCAAGAGCCCTGAGCTCGTCAACGTCACGATCGCCGGCCAGCCTCACAAGGTGCCGCGGCGCTATCTCAAGGCCGCGCGGCTGGGTCTGATCGACTTCGACAAGCGCTGACACCCTCCATCTGCCCGTTATTCGGCGCGTCTCTCAGGTGCCTCTCAGGAGGTCCGTAGAGACTGGGGGCCGTGCGGATTCTTGTCGTTGACGACGATCGCGCCGTGCGCGAGTCGCTGCGCCGGTCCCTTTCTTTCAACGGCTACACGGTGTCGCTTGCGCAGGATGGCGTAGAGGCGCTCGACGCGATAGCCAACGAACGCCCCGACGCTGTGGTGCTCGACGTGATGATGCCGCGGCTCGACGGCCTGGAAGTGTGCCGGCAGCTGCGCAGCACCGGCGACGACCTGCCGATCCTGGTGCTCACTGCCCGTGACTCGGTGTCCGAGCGCGTGGCCGGACTGGACGCCGGCGCCGACGACTACCTGCCCAAGCCGTTTGCGCTGGAAGAGCTGCTGGCGCGGATGCGAGCGCTGCTGCGGCGCACTGTTCCGGACAACGCCGCCGAGTCCGTCGCCATGACGTTCTCCGACCTCAGCCTGGACCCGGTGACTCGCGAAGTGACCCGCGGCGAACGCCGGATCAGCCTCACCCGCACCGAGTTCGCACTGCTCGAGATGCTCATCGCCAATCCGCGCCGGGTGCTCACCCGCAGCCGCATCCTCGAAGAGGTCTGGGGCTTCGACTTCCCGACCTCCGGCAACGCGCTCGAGGTCTACGTCGGCTACTTGCGGCGCAAGACCGAGGCCGAAGGAGAGCCGCGGCTGATCCACACGGTGCGGGGCGTGGGTTATGTGCTGCGAGAAACCCCGCCCTGATGTCACCCCGCATACCGCTGTTCCGGCCGTCACGACGCGCAGCGCTTCCGGCCCGCAGCTCGTTGTCGTTGCGCTGGCGGGTGATGTTGCTCGCGATGTCGATGGTCGCGATGGTGGTGGTGCTGATCGCCGTGGCGGCCTACATCATGGTGTCGGCGGCGCTGTACCGCAACGTCGACAATCAGTTGCAGACGCGCGCGCAGTTGCTGATCGACAGCGGCGCGTTGGATGCCGATCCGGCCAAGGCGATCGAAGGTACCGCGTATTCGGACGTCAACGCGATGCTGGTGATCCCGGGCCGGGCCATCTACACCGCCAACCAGGAAGGCCAGCGGCTGCCGTTCGGGCAGCCGGAGAAGGACGTGGTCGACGGCAACCTGCTGTTGTCGTTGCGTGCCACCGGCGATCAGCGCGTGCTTGCCACGCATCTGCCCAATGGCACCACGCTGCTGATCTCCAAGAGCCTCAAGCCGACGAATCTGGTTCTGCGCCAATTGGGTTGGGTGCTGCTGGTGGTCGGCGGCGTGGGCCTGGTGATCGCCGCGGTTGCCGGCGGCATGGTTGCTCAGGCCGGGCTGCGGCCGGTGCGCAGACTCACCGAGGCGGCCGAGCGGGTAGCGCGCACCGACGACCTTCGGCCCATCCCGGTCACTGGCAGCGACGAGTTGGCAAGGCTCACAGAGAATTTCAACATGATGCTGCGCGCGCTCGCCGAATCACGGGAGCGCCAAGCACGATTGGTAACCGATGCCGGCCACGAGCTGCGCACGCCGCTCACGTCGCTGAGAACCAACGTCGAGTTGCTGATTGCGTCGATGGAGCCGGGTGCGCCGCGGCTGCCGGAAAGCGAGATGGCCGGGCTACGGGCCGACGTGCTGGCCCAGATCGAGGAGTTGTCCACGCTCGTCGGCGATCTCGTGGACCTCACCCGCGACGACGCCGGCGAGGTGGTACACGAGCCCGTCGACATGACCGAGGTCGTGGACCGAAGCCTCGAGCGAGTTCGTCGGCGCCGCAGCGATATTCACTTCGAGGCGGACGTCGCGCCGTGGCAGGTCTATGGTGACGTCGCGGGTCTGTCGCGCGCGGTGCTCAACCTGCTCGACAACGCAGCGAAGTGGAGCCCGCCCGGCGGAGCCGTCAAAGTGAGCCTGCGACAAGTCGATCCGTCGCATGCCGAGCTGGTGGTCGCAGACCACGGGCCCGGCATACCGCCGAGCGAGCGGCAGCTGGTGTTCGAGCGCTTCTATCGCTCGGCGTCGGCACGCGCGATGCCGGGTTCCGGCCTGGGTTTGGCGATCGTCAAACATGTGGTCCTCAAACACGGTGGGCTGCTTAGGATCGAAGACACCGTCCCCGGGGGTCAGCCGCCGGGCACGTCGATCTATGTGGTGTTGCCAGGCAGGCCGATGCCCGCCGCTGACGAGCCGGTCGGCCGAAAATCTGTGGATGATTCGAGGCAGCTCTCAGTGGATTCTCAGTCGAGTGTTGCACGGTAGAAGGCACCGATTGCCGCACTGAACCACTCGAGAAAGAGCGACTCAGCGAGATGACGAACCACCCGAGGTACACGCCGTCCCAGCACTCGGGGCGTTATAACGTTACGCCGCAGCAGTTCTCGTCATACGACTGGCGGTACGCAACGCAGCAGCAGTACGGTCAGCAGCCACCTCTGCCGCTGGCTCGCCAAAGCCGTTCTCGCGCAGGATTGTTCACTGCAGGCGCGGTCGCTATTGCGGTGATCTCGGCGGGAATCGGCGGCGGCGTGGCGATGGTGGTCGAGTCAGGGCATCCGAACACCACGGTCGCCACAGCGCCGGCGCCGGCCGCGGCACCCGGACAGCCCGCGGCGAGCGTCCCCGCAGGATCCGTCGAACAAGTCGCGGCCAAAGTGGTGCCCAGCGTGGTGAAGCTCGAAGTGTCGATGGGTCAGCAATCCGAGGAGGGCTCGGGCGTCATCTTGACCGCGGACGGCTTGACTCTCACCAACAATCACGTCGTCGCGGCGGCTGGCCAAGCCGGTCCGATGGGTGGTTCGCCCAAGACCACTGTGACGTTCAGCGACGGCCGTACCGCGCCGTTCAGCGTGGTCGGCGCGGACCCGTCGACTGACATCGCGGTGGTGCGCGCCCAAGGTGTGTCGGGTCTGACGCCGATCACGATCGGCTCGTCGAGCAGCCTGCGAGTGGGTCAGGACGTGGTCGCGGTCGGCTCTCCGCTGGGCCTGCAGGGCACCGTGACCACCGGCATCATCAGCGCGTTGAACCGGCCGGTGGCCACCGGTGGCGACGCCGGTGACCAGAACACCGTGCTGGACGCAATCCAGACCGACGCGGCGATCAACCCGGGCAATTCCGGTGGGGCACTGGTGAACATGAACGGCGAATTGGTGGGCATCAATTCGGCGATCGCAACGTTGGGAGAGCAGTCGAGTGGGCCGCAGAGCGGAAACATCGGCTTGGGCTTCGCGATCCCCGTCGATCAGGCCAAGCGCATCGCCGACCAGTTGATCCAGACCGGGACCGCAACGCACGCGTCGTTGGGCGTTCAGGTGAGCAACGACGCGACGACCAACGGCGCCAAGGTCATGGAAGTGATGCCCGGGGGACCGGCGGCTCAGGCCGGTCTGCCGAGCGGTGTGGTGGTGACCAAGCTCGACGACCGGGTGATCGACAGCGCCGACGCTCTGGTGGCCGCGGTCCGGTCGAAGGCGCCGGGCGACAAGGTGACGTTGACCTACGCCGCGCCGGGTGGGACGAAGACGGTGGATGTCACCTTGGGCGAGGGCAAGCGATGAGCCGGTCGGTGATGCGCAATCGGGTGGTGAGGATGGTGACGCCGGTGTCGGCGCGCGGATATACGGTGGCATCCATGGAAAAGCCGGTGGAGTTGGTGGGCCGCGCACTTGTGGTCGTCGTCGACGATCGCACCGCGCACGGCGACGAGGAAGACCACAGCGGGCCGCTGGTCACGGAGCTTCTCACGGAGGCCGGTTTCGTCGTCGACGGTGTGGTGCTGGTGTCCGCCGACGAGGTCGAGATCCGCAACGCGTTGAACACGGCGGTGATCGGCGGGGTGGACTTGGTGGTGTCGGTCGGTGGCACGGGCGTGACGCCGCGCGACGTGACGCCGGAGGCTACGCGCGACATTCTCGACCGCGAGTTGTTGGGTATCGCGGAGGCGTTGCGCGCGTCAGGATTGTCGGCGGGCATCACCGACGCCGGGCTGTCACGCGGGCTGGCCGGCATCTCCGGCAGCACGCTGGTGGTCAATCTGGCCGGCTCCAGGTACGCGGTGCGCGACGGCATGGCCACGCTGAACCCGCTGGCGACCCAAATCATCGGCGAGCTGTCGAGTCTCGAGATCTAGACGCGGCGGCCCGCTTCACAACGGCGGAACAGCCCGTTAACAGCGAGTTTGCAAACAGTTGTGACCTTAATCACACTCGGTGGCGCCATCAGTTTTGACGTTGGAGTAAGCGGCGTCCTGTAGCGAACCCTGCTGAACGCCATGTCGAGCTTTTGGAAATGTCAGCGACTGCCGCTCCGGATCGCCGTCCTTGCGGCCTATAAATCCTGGCAGAGGGGTTGCGGGCACCGTGGCGCCATGGCGGCCGGGCACGGGCGCCGATAGCCTCCCGCTGATAGTTGGACAAGGGGTTCGAAGCCGGGGAGCAAAGCGTCGTGAACCCAGTTGCACGGGAATTCGTCGTGTCCCACGCGTTGCTCAAGCGGTGGAGCCGCCGTTATGTTCCTCCTGACAACGATGAGCGATAGTTAAGGACAGCCTGAGAGCAAATCTCATTTGAGTCTCATTTGGATGTCCGACGTCGTGGTGTCAGCGGTCTGATACACCACCAAACGACACTCGGTGGTCTACTTTGATCACCGGCGACATGGCTAGGGAGAACATGAAAGTTATCGGTCGAGTACTGGTGGCTCTGATCGCTGCCGTGGCGGCGCTGTTCGTGGGTGCGGGCACGTCGCATGCGGGGCTGGACAATGAGCTGAGCGTGGTCGACGGCAAAGGCCGCACGCTGGTGATTCAGCAGTGGGACACCTTCCTCAACGGCGTCTATCCGCTGGACCGCAACCGGCTGACCCGTGAGTGGTTCCATTCGGGGCGGGCGATCTATCACGTGACCGGCCCGGGCGCGGATGCGTTCAACGGCACCTTGGAGCTCGGTTACCAGATCGGGTTCCCCTGGTCGCTGGGCGTGGGCGTGAACTTCAGCTATACGACGCCGAACCTCAACCTGGACCAGACGGAGATCGCGCCCGTGCCGGCTCTGGTGGTCACCAGCCCGCCGCTGTTCCCCGGTGCGTCGATCAGCGCGGACCTGGGCAACGGCCCCGGTATCCAGGAGGTCGCGACGTTCTCGGTGGATGTCTCCGGGCCGGACGGCGGCGTGGCCGTGAGCAATGCACACGGCACGGTGACCGGTGCGGCCGGCGGTGTGCTGCTGCGCCCGTTCGCACGGCTCATCTCCAAGGACGGTGACAGCGTCACCACCTATGGCGAACCGTGGAACATGAACTGACGCCCTAGTCGCAGAGCAATCAGCCCCCGGCCAACCGGCCGGGGGCTGATTGCATACGTCGGGTGCTACGACCTGTCGGCGCTGGTCGTCTTCGCGGTGTCCGGGCTCGGGCCGGTACCGGGCCCTGACACCGACCCGTGGCGGCCGGTGCCCTGGCCGTTGGTCGCCAGAAGGTCGCGGATCTCGGTCAGGATCGACAACTCCGTGTCCTGGGCCTGCTCCACCTCACCGCGCTTGCGGAAGGTGTTGTACGGCAGGACCACCAGGAAGTATACCACCGCCGCGACGAGCACGAAGTTGATGGCCTGGGTGACCACTGCGCTGAAGTCGACGACCTGTCCACCGCCGATGTCGATCTGGAGGAACCCATATTGCTTGTTTCCGCCGGCACCCACGCGGTTGATCAGCGGCTGCAGAACCTTGGTGGTGAACGCGGTGACCAGGGCCGTGAACGCGGTGCCGATGACCACCGCTACCGACAGATCGACGATGTTGCCCCTGGCCAGAAACTCCTTGAAACCCTTGAGCATGCGGTTCTCCTGTCGTTCGGTGAGCGGGCGTGCACCGAACAGTAGCCTCAGTGGAACGTCAACGTGACGGTCTCGGTGAGGGCCACACCCGCGACGTGATGGGCGGTGGCGGCGGGCAGCGCGACCAGCACTACTCGGTCGTTGCCGGGTCCACGTTGTGAGGGTTTCGGGGAGACCAGCACCACCACGGCGTCGGTCGCCACCACGTGCGGCGCAGAAGCGGTGTCCGGTCCGGAGTTCGATGGTCCGGCCGCTAGTACGTCGACGACGTCGCCGGCCCGCAGGACGTCGAGCACTGCCGAGTCGGCTAGGTGCAGCGGCACGATGCGGGCATCGGGACCCGCGGCGGACGTCGCCAGCCGCGGTCCCAGCAGCCGCACGTCGGTGAGAACCTCGCCACGTCGGGCCGGCCCGGCAAGCGTCGCGCCTACGACGTCGTCGACGCCGGCTCGGGCGCCGTCGGGAACCGTTGTGGCCAAACGCTTTTCGACGCGCACGTCGTCAACTGTGAGCGCGAGCCCAGGCGCCAGGTCGCGAACCGCCACCACTGCGTCGACCCGGTCACCGTCGGGGTCGGACCGATACGCCGCGACCGCGGCAAGCACTACCAGTCCCGCCGCCGCGACCCGGCGCGCCGCGACGGTGCGCGACCAGTCCGGCCGGAGCATCCGCGAAAGACGATTCAGCGCAGACGGATTGAGCGATTCCCCCACGCCGTCACGCTAGGCGCGCAGCGGCGACTCCGGGGGAGGTACGTGACCGTCCTGTGGATAACGCGTCAACTTGCGACAGCAGCGGGCGCAGGAGAGGACTTGGCCTCGCCGTTGGACTTCGACGACGACGTCTCGCTCGACGTCGACGATTCCGAGTTGGACTTGCCGTTGGACGAGCCGTTTGATGCCGCCCGGCTGTCGGTGCGGTAGAAGCCGCTGCCTTTGAACACCACGCCGACCTTCCCGAACAACTTGCGCAGCCGGCCTGAGCACTTCGGGCACTCGGTCAGGGCATCGTCGGTGAACGCCTGCACCGCGTCGAACCTGTTGTCACACTCGGTGCACGCATACGAGTAGGTCGGCACAGGAACCTCCGTTAGATCAGCTTGCTAGCACTCTACCCATTCAAGTGCCAGCGGGCCACATGCATTCCCCGAAAACCAATCAGGTCAGCGAAATCAAGCCGAAGCCCGGCGTCAGCGCATGAGTCATCGGGATGTCGTGCGGCTCCACCGGCAGCTCGTCGACCAGCTCGTCGTCGCGCACCACGGCGATCAGCCGAGCCGCCGGATCGCGGAATCCCAGCGAGCGGTCGTAGAAGCCGGCGCCGCGACCCAGCCGAGCGCCGTGCCGGTCGACGGCCAGCGCGGGCACCAGTACAGTTCGCGCGCTGGCCAGCGCGGTCGGCGGAAGCCACGGCGGGGGCGGCTCGAGCAGGCCATAGGGCGCCGCGACCAGCGGGCCGGCCCGGTACCTCGACCACTGCAGTGGCAGCGGAATGCCGTCGGGGGATGCCCGCGCGATCGGCAACAGCACCGAACCGCAGATCGCGACCACGGCGTCGGCCAGACCGGGATAGCCGGGCTCGGTCGACAGTGGGGCGTAGGCGGCGACCACTTCGTCGGAGGCGAGAATGGTCTGCAAATGCCGAACGAGAGCCGCAGTTTCGGCGCTGCGCACCTGTTCGTCGACCGTTTGCCGTGCGGCAACGCGGTCGGCCCGGATACGGTCCTTTAGCGTGAGCGCCACTGCGCAACGATGACAGGGGGTTCCGTCTATATGCCAGAGGAGTCACAGGGCGCGGCGTTAGGGTGTGTGCGATGACGCGACCAGAAGTTTCGATACCGCGCACGGCGGTCGTGCCTGCGGCGGGTCTGGGCACGCGGTTCTTGCCGGCCACCAAGACCGTGCCCAAGGAGCTGCTGCCGGTCGTCGACACGCCCGGCATCGAACTGGTCGCGGCGGAGGCGGCGGAGGCCGGCGCCGAGCGGCTCGTCATCGTCACGTCTGAGGGCAAGGACAGCGTCGTCGCCCATTTCGTCCATGACTTGGTGCTAGAAGGCACGCTGGAAGCCCGCGGTAAGACCTCCATGCTGGCGAAGGTGCGGCGGGCGCCGGCCCTGATCAAGGTGGAGTCCGTGGTCCAGCACGAGCCGTTGGGCCTGGGACACGCAGTCAGCTGCGTCGAGCCGGTGCTGTCCGACGACGAGGACGCGATCTCAGTGCTTCTGCCTGACGACCTGGTGCTGCCCACCGGCGTGCTGGAAACCATGTCGAAGGTGCGCGCCGAACACGGCGGGTCGGTGCTGTGCGCAATCGAGGTGCCGGAGTCGGAGATCAGCGCCTACGGCGTGTTCGAGGTCGAAAAGCTTTCCGACGAAAACAACCCGAATGTATTACGCGTCAAGGGCATGGTCGAAAAGCCCGACCCCGAAGATGCGCCGTCGCCGTACGCGGCTGCCGGCCGGTACCTACTGGATCGCGCGATCTTCGACGCGCTGCGCCGCGTCCCCCGCGGCGCCGGCGGCGAGATCCAGTTGACCGACGCGATCGCGCTGTTAATCGACGAGGGCCATCCGGTGCACGTCGTGGTGCACCGCGGGTCCCGACACGACCTCGGAAATCCCGGCGGCTACCTCAAGGCTGCGGTTGACTTTGCGTTGGATCGTGACGACTATGGCCCGGATTTGCGGCGCTGGTTGGTAGCGCGGTTGGGTTTGGAGCAGTAACTGCCTGCCGGCCGCTCATCGGTCTACAGGAAGGCATGCTGTGCGTTCGGTTGAAGAGCAGCAGGCGCGGGTGATGGCCGCGGCGGTCGCGCCGCGGCCGGTGCGCGTAGCGATCGCCGAAGCACAGGGCCTGATGTGCGCCGAAGAGGTGGTGACCGAGCGGCCGCTGCCCGGATTCGACCAAGCCGCCATCGATGGGTACGCGGTGCGCAGTGTCGACGTGGCCGAGGCCGACGACTCCGGCGGCATCGAAGTGCGGCTGCCGGTGGTGGGCGAGATCGACGCGGGTGCACGGACGCCGAGCCGGTTGCAGCCCCGCCAGGCCGCCCGCGTGCAGACCGGTGCGCCGATGCCTACTCTCGCCGACGCGGTGTTGCCGCTGCGCTGGACCGACGGCGGCGAATCCAAGGTGCGGGTGTTGCGCGGTGTCCGCTCGGGTGCATATGTGCGGCGCGCGGGTGACGACGTGCAGCCGGGCGATGTCGCCGTGCGCGCAGGCGCGATCATCGGTGCGGCACAGGTGGGGTTGCTCGCAGCGGTGGGGCGGGAGCGGGTGCTGGTGCATCCGCGGCCGCGGCTGTCGGTGATGAGCGTGGGCAGCGAGCTCGTCGACATCGCCCGCACGCCCGGCAACGGCCAGGTCTACGACGTGAATTCGTATGCGTTGGCAGCAGCGGGGCGTGACGCGGGAGCGGAGGTGACACGCGTCGGAATCATCAGCAGCGACCCGAAAGAACTCCGCGAAGTCGTCGAGGGTCAGCTGAACCGGGCCGAGGTGGTGGTGATCGCCGGGGCGGTCGGCGGATCCGCTGCGGAAGCCGTGCGCTCGGCGCTGGCGCCGCTCGGCGAGATGGACATCACCCGTGTGGCGATGCATCCCGGCTCGGTGCAGGGCTTCGGACAGCTGGGCCCTGAGGGGGTGCCGACGTTTCTGCTGCCGGCCAACCCGGTCAGCGCGCTGGTGGTGTTCGAAGTCATGGTGCGGCCGCTGATCAGGATGTCGCTGGGCAAGCGGCAGCCAATGCGGCGGATCGTGGAAGCTCGTACGCTGGCGCCGATTTCGTCGGTGCGCGGTCGTCGTGGATATCTGCGCGGACAGCTGATGCGCGACCAGGACACCGACGAGTACCTCGTGCAGGTGCTGGGCGGTCCGGGGGCGTCGTCGCACTTGCTGGCGACGCTGGCGGAGGCGAACTGCCTGGTGATCGTCCCCGCGGAGGCCGAACACATTCCGACCGGCGAGATGGTCAGCGTTGCGTTCTTGGCGCAGCGCGGCTGAATCCTGTTCGCAGTGAGCATTTTTCGCAGTAGTGGCGTCCATCCGGGGTGGCCGGCAACCGTCGGACCGATCCGCGTTCCCGGCGGGTCGGTGCGGCTGCGTCCGGTCCGGATGCGTGACGCCCCTCAGTGGAGCCGGATCCGGCTGGCCGACCGTGCACACCTCGAGCCGTGGGAGCCGACGACGGACACGGATTGGGTTCGGCGGCAGACAGTTTCGTCGTGGCCGTCGGTGTGTTCGGGACTGCGGGGCGAAGCGCGCAAAGGCCGCATGCTGCCGTTCGCGATCGAACTCGACGGCGAGTTCTGCGGGCAGCTGACGGTGGGCAACGTGACGCATGGTGCCTTGCGCTCGGCGTGGATCGGCTATTGGGTGGCCAGCTCCGTCACCGGGCGTGGGGTGGCAACCGGGGCGCTGGCGCTGGGTCTGGACCATTGTTTTTCAGCGGTGCGGCTGCACCGGGTGGAGGCGACGGTGCGGCCGGAGAACGCGGCGAGCCGGCGGGTGCTCGCGAAGGTCGGCTTTCGGGAAGAGGGGCTGCTGCGGCGCTATCTCGACGTCGACGGAGCATGGCGCGACCACCTGCTGGTGGCGATCACGGTCGAAGAAGTACAGGGCTCGGTGGCGTCGACGCTGGTGCGGGCCGGCCAGGCACGCTGGTCCTAGCCGACGCTCTGTTACAGATGTGACAAATGTGCCTGTCGGTGCTTGCTTGAGTCGAATTACAGGTGTGTAATTGCGCAGGTCACGTGGCGCGAAAGGAGCAGGCACCATGCCAAGCGTCCCGCAATCACTTCTGTGGATTTCTCTGGTGGTGCTCTGGCTCTTCGTCTTGGTGCCGATGCTGATCAGCAAGCGCGAGGCGGTGCGGCGCACCAGTGACGTGGCGCTGGCCACCCGGGTGCTCAACAGCGGCGCGAGCGCCAGGCTCAAGAAGCGGGGCCCGGCCGACGGGCACCGCAGCGACCCGGATTGGCAGCCGGTCGACGAGGACGATGACTTCGACGACGACGAACCCGCGGACAAGGCCGTCGTACTGAAAGCGGCAGACGCGACCGCAGAGCCGGACATCATCGACGTCGACATCGTCGAAGAGGACTCGGGGGCCTTGCCGGTCGGCGCGAGCCAAGCCGAAGCCGAAGACACTGAGCCGGAGCCGGTCGCGGCTGATGACGCCGAGGAGTTGGCCGAGGCGCCCGACGACGGCACCTCCGACGAGTACGAATACGTCGAGGACACCTCCGGTCTGGAGTCAGAGGAGGACCCGCCGACCGCAGCGACGTCGGTGCCGCCGCGCCGGCGCTTGTACGAGTCGAAGACCGCCGCGGCGGTCAGCGCCCGCAAGTACCGGTTCCGCAAGCGCGTGCTGTCGGCGATGTCGCTGATTTTGGTGGCGACGACGATCGCGGCGGTCACGGTGTGGCCGTCGGGGTGGTGGGCCTGTGGCGCCGCGGGTGTGATCACGATCCTGTACCTGGCGTATCTGCGTCGGCAGACCCGCATCGAGGAGCAGGTGCGTCGCCGCCGGATGCAGCGGATGGCGCGGTCGCGGATCGGAGTGCCGAACACCGCCGACCCTGAGTACGACGTTCCGGCGCGCGTGCGCCAGCCCGGCGCCGCCGTGCTCGAAATCGACGACGAGGACCCGATTTTCGAGCACCTGGACTACGCGCCAGGTCCGATGGAGTACCACCTGCCCAAGGCCGCTGGCCAGTAGGTTTTCTGGCCTGGGCGCCTCGGCTGGTAACCTGCTAGCGACCAGGGGCTATGGCGCAGTTGGTAGCGCGACTCGTTCGCATCGAGTAGGTCAGGGGTTCGAATCCCCTTAGCTCCACCACATCTGCGCAGGTCAAAGCCTTCGTTGGGCATCAGCCTTCTGAGGCCGTCCGCGGATCGTCCGCAGCAGCTTCAATGGCCGAGTCGAGCCGATCCGCCACGCTGTGGCGAGAGGGTCCTATCTCCGGGCGTTCGTCGTGCTGGCAGCGATAAGCGCGTCGGCGAGCTGGTTGGCGGCGGCAGCGTCGAGGGGAGCGTGGTTCAACAGCAGCCGGTACCACAGGAACCCGTAGGCAAGGTCTTCCAGTGTTGCGAGGTCGGCGTTCGGAAGCAGCTCACCGCTGCGGCGTCCGCGATCGAGCAGAGTTCGTAACGGGGCGCGTCGGATGGCGGCGAAGTCAGGTGCGATGGCCGCGACGTCCGGATCTTGCTGGGACAAGGCCATGAATCCTCGCAGGATGTTGGCATTGGACCTGGCGTCGGCGAAGGCTGCGGTCAGGAACTGGATCAGGTCGTTGCGGAAGTTGCCGGTGTCGGGTATGTCGATGACTTCCTGCGCGCGTTCGGCCAGCGCCTCGGCGATCAATGGCCCCTTACGCGGCCACCAGCGGTAGATGGTCTGTCGACCGACGCCGGCTTCGGCAGCCGCGGCCTCTACCGTGACCCCCTTGCCACCCGTTTTCTGGATCAGGGTGATGACAGCCGACAGGATCGCTCGACGCGCTTCCTCGTTGCGACGCCGACCGCTGTGCTTCCGCGGTGCCCTATTCGCCACCTACTCAACGTTACCAGCTTGACAATACACATATGTCTCGACAACAGTTGACGAGACACTTATGCATTGACAAGGCGGTGGAGTTGACCGTTCAGTGGCCGAGGGAACTCGACGAGATCCTCTGCGGTGATCAGGTTGTCGCCCTTGCGTCGGTCACCCCGGCGCATGGCGTGGTCATCGCGCCGATGACGAATTTCGCTGTCCATGAGAGAGAATCGGGGGTCGTCCGCGTCAACAGCTCCATCGGCGCTCGAAAGAAAATCGAGCGTATTTTGGCCAATCCGAACGTGGCGCTGGCGTTTCACAGTCGTGCCTACAGCGATTCCACTCGGCCCGAATACGTCGTCGTTCAAGGCGCCGCTGAAGTGTGTGCACCAGTGCGTGATTTCCCGTCGACGATCGGTCAGCGTTGGGATGAAAAGGAGGGATCGCCCCCGGGTGGATTGTGGAACTGGTGGCTGCGGGCTTACCACACCCGGATACCTGTCGATATTGCGGTGCAGCGCATCATCGTGTGGCCCGACCTCGCCGCAGCTGGCCCGGTACGCGTCTACGGGCCACCGTTGCCGCCGCCTGCGCAACCGCATAAACCGCCCAGCGGAGGCACCGATCCCCGTGTCGACGTAAGTCGAGTCGCCAATCGTGCCACCCGGCTGGCCAATGTGATCCTCGGCTGGGTTGGAGATGACGGCTTGCCCATACTCGTGCCGGTGACGATCACCGGCAGCACCGCGGACGGCCTTCGACTCGCCACCTCCGCCCCGATACTGCCCACCGGTGGCCGCCGAGCCGGACTCACCGCACACACATTCAGCCGTCACGAACACGGCGAACAGCAGCGCATCCATACCGGCTGGTTGGATGTCGAACCAAGCTGCCGCACAGCCGTCTACCGCCCCCACACGGCTTACGGTTTTCAAATGCCGCCTTCGGCGACGCTGTATCGGCTCATCATCGGCTTCGCCGCCCGACGCGGCGCCAAGACCGATCGGTAACGACAACGTGGCGCATGCATCCGGTCAACTCGACGAGTTGATGTGTCTCAATGAATTGCGACGAAGAGATGAGTTTCTCTGCGCTATCGAAATGTCCAGAGCGTTTCGTCTCAAATACGCTTCGAAACCGTGGTCAGCATATTGACTGATTCTGAGACTGTGAGACAGAAGGTGTGTGGCAACTAACACCGCTCCCGCTCTTAGCGGAACTCAGCTTGGCGACGCCCGTGTGAGCACTCGTCACCAGTTGCTCGGCGCCACCGGCGCACCGATTCCTTGGAGATTCCTTCGAGATGCCGAGTTGGCTGGCCACAGACTTGGTCGCCTCAAACTCCGATACTTCCGAGGCTTCCATCATGGTGTCCGACAACCGCAATGCACTCCACTTGCTTTTGTACCGACGTCAAGCAGGCGATGTACTGCTCGCAAAGATCTGAGCCCGATGGGCCGCAACAGAGGCTGCCCACCGCTCTATGACGCGGAAATCTGGGGCCTCAGCACTCGTCTTCAGTAGCCGTCCCGTCCAGCTCTCGGAAGCGAAAACTCCCTCGGATACGCCGAATTCAGGTGCCACCAGGACTGGCACCTGAGCTGCTACCGCCATCCCTGTCTCGGTATGCAGCCAAGGGGAAGTCAAGGTTCCGGCCACGTCAGCCTCCTCCTTCGTGCCAAGTCGCCAGCCACCCGAGTGAATCGTCAATTGCCGGAATCCCAATACCAGCACGCCGTCACATGAACCGAAGAATCGCAGTAAGTCGGGCCAGGGATCGTCGCGGTAGGACTCTCGACGAAGTTGTTCGACCGAGAAGTCGAGAGTCGACAGATAGTCATGCCACCAGTCGCTGATCTTTTGCTGAAGTGAAGTCAGCCCCGACGGCTGGCAAAGGAAAACGATAGGACTCATCGGAGCTGCCCTAGGGCACCATTGCTCCTGGTACCCCTACCAGATCGTTGTCCAGCAGGTTCGCCACTTCTTCAGGGATACCTTGCGCACCCGCAAAATTCGCTCCCTCGATCTTCGCGCCGCTGAACTTGGAGCCTGTCAACTGTGCCTCACGAAAGTCAGCGTTCTGACAATTAGCTCCCTTCAGAACCGTACCCTCAAGGATCGCCCTATAGAACACGGTGTTTATTGCAGTCACATCTCTGAAAGATGCGCCGGTGCAATTGGATTCGAACAAGTCAGCACCGGAGAGATCTACGGCTCGCTTCTCATCAGGCTTCCTCCCGATGTAGGCGTTTTCGAGGTGGCAGTTCTGCAAATCCGCTCCCACCAAGTCATTCGCGTAATGCAGGCCGTCCGCTAGCACTTTCCTGATGCGAGGTGATTTCTCGGCTCGCAGCATGCCAGCGATCACCTCTATTGCCTCTTTGATGTATGGCGTTCCCGCCGCTCCTTGTTCTGTATGTTCGTCGAAGAACCGTCGCAGCAAAACCGCTCCGGTCATCCGCACCGTTTCGTTGTCGGATGCGATTCTGTCTACAGTAAGGGCAAATGACGCCCCCACTGCAGCACGAACGTCTCTCCTGCTTCGGTAATTGAAGTACTTCAGGATTCCAAGGAGAGCGGCAAGGGTAGCTCCTACGACAGCGATTGCTCCCTGAGCGGCTTGCCACATCGAAGCCCCTTTCTGTGGAAGCGCACCACAAGCTGCAAAATAGCGGCTGTATTTCGGTTCGCGGTGATGGCGCGCCGTCGCAGAAGGCCAGACGGCGCCGTAAGCGCTCTGCGTGCGTGCAATCGCAAGCCGGACAACGGCAAGATAAATGCTGCGGAGCGCGGTTTTTCGCTAGGCCTGCACGCGCACGGTCTCGCCGTCGCGGATCGCTGACATGCGTTTCGCGGAGCACCACTGTGTCGCCCTTGATACTCGCCGAGTTCTGGCTGATCAGCGTTTAGATGTCGCCGGCACCGAAGGCTTGACGAGGTGACTTGCCCGTAGAGCACCGTCGGTGCGGCCGGCAAACCCCTTCGGTGACCACGCCGATCTGACTGCGCTGGGCTCGACTGCATCGCGATCATCGGTGGCAAACGCCTGTCGGCTCGGAGGATCGCGAGGGACCTTGGTCCCTACGACCTTGAGTACTTGTGTAGTTACGAGCCGAGCAAGCGAATTTTAGGTTTGGTGTCGGGTAGGCAAACCGTCAAAGCGGTGATCCGTCTACCGCAGCTAACTAAATTTCTGACGTGAGCGTTAATACGCCCCGTCTTGCATTGACAGAGAGCTTCGCATGACGCACTTCATCAGCCCGGCCCCCGCACCGCCCGGCGAGTGGGTGTCGAGGGCACGATGCCGATCGACCGATCCGGACGAACTCTTCGTCCGCGGAGCCGCCCAGCGCAAAGCCGCCCAGACGATCTGCCGGCACTGTCCCGTCATCGTCGAATGCGCCGCGGAAGCACTTGACAACGAGATGGAGTTCGGCGTGTGGGGCGGCATGACCGAGCGCCAGCGCAGGGCGCTGCTCAAGCAGCATCCCGAGGTGCAGTCATGGGCCGATTTCTTCGCCGCGCAGCGCAGGCGTAGCACCGGCAAATTGGCGTAGGCCGGTCGTCAGGTGACCGGCACGTCCAGGATCGGCCGCTCGACGTATGCGCCCGGCCCATCGAAGTGCCACCACTCGCCCGAGTACACCGCCAAGCCTCCGGCCTCCATCGCCGCCCGAAGTCGCACCCGATTCGCCTGCTGTGCAGTCGTCACCCCCTGCGTCGCGAAGGCCGTTGCGCGCGAAGAAAAGTCGTCGAAGTCGGTGCCCATGTCGACACCGTCGATGGTCACATCCACCGACCGCCCGGCTTCGTGGCTGCGAGCGTACGGGCCCGGTCGCGCCACCCAGGCCGGATTCGGCACGGCCGCCCACATCCGCACTTGCACGTCATGCGGCCGGTAACAGTCCCAGAACCGCAACACTTCTGGACGCAATCGCTCCGCGGCGGCTGCCAAGCCACGGGCCATCGATTCGTGCACCAGGCAGCGCGCGTCGGCGGGATACATTGGGACGCCGACGAAGTTGTCGGGCGTGGCATAGCGCAGATCGATGACGGCATCCGGCACGACGGTGCGCACGTCGACCAATCCCGCCGCGCGGGCCGCGTCGCTGACCGGCGCCAGACCTGCGATGGGCGACGTGGTCGTCGTGGCGACGGGGACGACGTCCGGTACATCCTGCGGCGGCGTCGCGCGGGGTGCGCTGCAGCCAGCGCCGACCGCAACGACGACAACAGCCACACCCAGGCGCACCGACCGCATCACTGCATTGTGCCGCCGCGATTCCTCACTCAGCCTCCGCCCGGGCACTCAACAGATTCTCACCAGATTCTTGGGAGAATGCCGTCTTGCCTCCAAGGTTTTGACAAGGCCCGGCACGCAGGATGACTCTGCCCTGCTCTCTCGCCAAACTCTTGGAGCGCTCATGAGCACCGAACCAGGCGGCACCGAGCCGATCGAACGCTATCTGCGGACCCGCAAGCTGCGGTACTTCCGCGGTCGCCACGACGCCGAATACTTCTTCGTCTTGACGGTCCGCCACGGGCGCTTCCATGTCCACTTCGAGGTGCCGCCGGGGCGCCCTGAGGTCGTCGAGATTCGAATCGCGCCGGCCTACTATTTTCCCGCTGCCGACCGTGACCGGCTGGAGGAGTTCGCGCGCCATTGGAATGCCGAACAGCGGCGGCCCCAAGCAGTGGTCCACGAATCGTCGGACCCCAACCGGCTCGGCGTCGTCGCGGAGGACTCCTGTTCCGCTTCACTTGGTGCCGACGAATTCCTGAGCTTCGCCGACCGCACTATCCGCTCCGCCGTCACGCTGTTCGCGGAGTTCGCGCCGCCGGTGTTGCTCGACGCCAGCTGATGTCGTTGTCCTATAACAACATTCGCTCGAAGGACGACGCTTCCGCCTAACATCGCTAAAATAGCGGGACACCGCATCCGCCGGACGGTGGGCGAGTGAGGGGAGCGAATGCGCATCATCGACGCCGACGGCCACGTTGCCGAGGGCGCTTCGCTTGCGGTGGAAGCCCTGCAGCGCTGGCCTGACCTCGTCAAGCCGCGCCCCGACGGCCGCGGGCTGGTGATCGAAGGCCGCAACTACCCCGAAGACAGCGGGCCAGGAGCAGGTTGTCCGACCGAGCATGGGCGCAGCGCGGCTCCCGGTATCAACTGCAGGTCCGCCGAGGGTGTACTCGGTGACGCGGACCGCGACCAGATCGACACGATGGTGTTGTATCCGAGCCTGGGTCTGTGCACACCTACCCTCGAAAATCCGGAATTCGCAGCAGGATTCGCTCGCCTGTACAACCAGTGGATTGCCGACTACTGCGCATCGTCAGGTGGCCGGCTGCGTGGCGTGGCTGTCACGCCGATCGAACACGGCGACGTCGCAATCGACGTCATGCGAGAGGCGAAGGACCTCGGCCTGGTGGCCACCCACATTCCGCCCGCACTCAAGACACGCAATCTGGACCATCCCGACCTCGACCCGTTCTACGCCGCCGCCGTCGACCTCGACATGCCGTTGGGCATCCATGGCGCACCCGGCATCCATCTGCCGAAGATCGGCGTGGACCGATTCACCAACTACATTCATGTGCACTGCATCAGCTTTCCGTTCGACCAAATGACCGCGATGACGGCACTGGTGTCCGGCGGAGTTTTCGACCGGCATCCGGCGCTTCGCGTGGCGTTTCTGGAAGCCGGCGCCGGCTGGGTGCCGTTCTTCGTCGACCGGCTGCACGAGCACTTCGAGAAGCGCGGCGATTGGATCGACGGTGGCTGGCAGCGCGACCCACACGACTATCTGGCCGCCGGGAACATCTGGACAACCTGTGAGCCCGAGGAACCGATCCTGCCCGGAGTGGTCGACGTACTCGGCGACGACTTCATCATGTTCGCCAGCGACTATCCGCACTGGGACGGTGAGTGGCCGGAAAGCACCAAGCCGCTGCGGACCCGTGCAGACATCGGTGAGGACACCCGCGCGAAGATCGCCGCCGGTAACGCGCAGCGGTTCTACGGCCTTACGTAGGCGGCCGCTGCCGAAACGTTACGGGAAGCTTCGTCGGCGAGCGGAACGGCATACCGGTGATCTTCGTGTCCTCGTCGGGCACCAGTTCGAGGTTGGTGACGCGATCGAAGAGGCTGTTGAGCATCGCGCTGGTCTCCACGCGCGCCAGATGCATGCCCAAGCACATGTGAATGCCACCAGCGAATGCGATGTGCGGCAATCTTTTTCGGTGGATGTCGAAGACGTCCGCGTGTTCCCATCGGGTTTCGTCGCGGTTCGCCGAGCCGGTGCACAGGTTGACTGCGGCGCCGGCCGGAATCGTCACACCATGCATCTCGACATCGCGGGTGGTGGTGCGCGGCACGCTGATCAGCGGGGTCTCGTAGCGCAAACCCTCCTCGATCGCGGCAGGAATCAGCGACCGGTCGGTTTGCACCGCATGGAGCTGCTCGGGGTGCGTCAGCAGGAGATAGAGAAGATTGCCCGACGAGCGGTAGGTGGTTTCCAGCCCGGCGGGCAGCAGGAGCCGCAGAAACGAAATGATCGCCTCGTCAGTGAGCTTTTCTCCGTCGATCTCGGCGGCCACCAAGTCTCCGATGACGTCGTCGGTCATCGTCTTTCGCCGCTGCTCCACCTGTTCCAGGAAGTAGTCGTGCAACTTGACCGATGCTATGAGGCCCGCTTCGATGTCCTGCGCGATCGAGATCAAGTCGAACGACAGCCGGCGGAACATGTCGAGGTCCTCGCGCGGCAAGCCCAGCAGCGCCGCGGTGACGCGCGTCGGGAACTCGAACGTGACCGACGCGACGAGGTCCGCGGTGCCGCGGTTCTTGATCTCGTCGACGAGCTCGTTGCAGATCGGGTCGATGACGGCGGGTTCCCAGCGCTCGAGCGCACTGGCCCGGAACGCCTTGGCGACCAGACTGCGATGGTCGTGATGCTGCTTTCCGTGCATGGCCAAGATCGTCGGCCCGATCACCAGCCCGATGGTCTGGTCGTAGCCGTGTGAGCTGAAGACCTCGTCGTCACGGAATGCGCGAAAGACACTGTCGTAGTCGAACAGCGTCCACTCTTCGTCGGGAATCAGTTCGGGGGGCGCCTTCGAATGATCCATCACGGTTCCGCGCCACACCGGTTCGGTCTTGCGCTTGTGCTCGAAGAACGGGTACGGATCGCCCGAGGGGTCCAGCGTGATCGCATCGGTGCTGACCGTCACCGCACCTCCCTGCAGAGCCTCCGTCGCCCTATCTTTACTATTTTAATGAAACGGGGTCAAGGCGCTGCGCCGTTTATGGGGCCAGGCGGTCCAGACGGTAATGGCCGCGGGAAAGTGCGAGAACGGGCCACGCGGAATACCGTTTCGGCGGCTGCCGCGGAGGCACCCTCAGCTGCGGCGGGCGCGGCGCTCCACCTCGAGCGGCACCACCGGCTCGCGAGCCGACGGCCCACGCGTGACGGCGTGCAGCCGGATCTCCGGCACGTCGACCGAGGGGTCCATGGTGTCCAGCCACGCCACCGCCTCGGCCACATCGGCCGCCCGAATCGCATACATCTCGAACGGCACGTCCTGCAGCATGTCGGTCTCCACAGGGCCGGGGGTGACGACGTGGACGTTGATGCCGTCGCGGTCGACCTCCAGCGCGAGCGCGCGTGCGAACGCGTTCACCCCGGCCTTCGACGCGGAGTACGCCGTTCGCGCCCGCATGGGCTCGTGCGCGGCCGACGACGAGATGAATACAAACCTCGACCCGGCCGTCATGTTCTGTAAGGCCGCAGAGGTGACCACGAAGCACGAGTCGAGATTGGCCGCCATCGTCGCACGCCACTGCTCGAAAGTCTGCTTGCGCGCGTAGGTTCCGCCCAGTACCCCTGCCGCATGCACGAGCAGGTCGATGCGCCCGGTCGCCGATACCGCCGGCTCGAACAGTTCCGGACGTGACGCATCGGCGACCACGTACCGCGCGCCCATTTCGTCGGCGGCGGCGCGCAGCGGTTCTTCACGGCGAGCCGTCAACACCACGTCGTAGCCGAGCATCGAAAGCTTGCGCCCGCACGCCTTGCCGATGCCGCCACTGCCGCCGGTGATCAATGCTGTTCGCACGCCGCGCCTCTCAGCGCCGACGCGGCGTCATCGCCTGCGGCGACAGCGCGACGATCCGCTGGTTGGGATCGGCCGCCAAGAAGTAGGTCCGGGTGTCGGCCAGGTGTCGGGCAGCCAGCCGGCGGGCACGCTCGTCGTCGCCGGCCTCGATCGCGTCGGTCATCTTGTGGTGCACCCGCAAAGCGACGCGCCGCTTGCTCATCGACGGGTACTCGCCGCGGGCCGCGGTCTCGTCGGCCCACTGCTGAAGGTGGCTGCTCCACAACGTCTCGAGACTGCCCACCACCGCGATCATGGTGTGGTTCCCGCAGCCGCGCACAACCTCGTCGTGGAATTGATTGCCGAACTCGGTGAACCGTGCGCCTTCGTCGATGTATTGCGCCATCGCGTCGTTGATCTCCCGCAGCCGCGGCACCAGCTTGTCGCCGCGGTCGGGCCGCCGGGCCGCCAACGCCGCGCAGATCGGTTCGAGTTCCTGCAGCGCGGTGCCGAGATCACCCAGCGGCACGTAATCGCTTTGCAGCAGCAGGCCAAGCATGTAGGCGGCGCTCGCCTTGGCCGGTGCATGCACCACGGCGCCTCCGCGATTGCCCCGGCGCACTGACACCAAGCCTTCGGTTTCCAGGATTCGCAACGCTTCCCGCAACGACACCAAGCTGACGTTGAACTGCTCGACCAGTACTTCCTGGCGGGGCAGGAGGTCACCGTCGACGAGTTCGCCGTCGATGATCTGTCTGCGCAGTTCGTCGGCGACGATCTCGGCGGTCCGCCGCGCCGACAGCCGACGGCGGGCTTCCAGGCCAATTCCACGCGTAGTCATTGCCTTTCATGCTAACAGTCGCCCATTGCGCCAAAGTAGCTAAGATAGCTGTTCGTGGCTCGCACCCCGCTGACGGATCTGCGCGTGGTCGAGGTCAGCGACCGGATCGCCGGCGACTACTGCGGCAAGATCCTGGTCGACGCCGGCGCCGACGTGGTCAAGGTCGAACCGCCTCAGGGCAGTCCATTGCGTCGCTACACGGTTACCGGCGCCACGCCGGCGCCGGGCGCAGACGCCCCGCTGTTCAGCTATCTCAACGCCGGAAAGCGAAGTACTGCAACGCTTTCCGACGACCTCGTGACGCGGGCCGACGTCGTCGTCGTCACGGGGACCCGCGCGGCGGCCGCCCGAGCCGGCATCGATCCGCAGCGGCTGCTCGAGTCCGCCCCGGGATGCATCGTCGTCACGATCTCCGACTTCGGCTGGACCGGGCCGTGGGCGCAGCGCACTGCGACCGAGTTCACGCTGCAGGCCTGGTCGGGCTGCACCGGATTCCGCGGCGATCCCGACGGGCCGCCGATTTCGATCGGCGGAGAACTGGGGGAATACATGGCGGGCGTGTTCGCCGCATTCGGTGCGCTCGCGGTGCGGCGGCGCGTGCGCCGCGGCGGACCGGGCGAGCATCTGGACCTTTCGGTGCTGGAAGCCACGACGTTGATGCAGAGCTGCGAGTGGCTGCACGCGCAGCTCATGGGTGTGCCGCCGATCCGCCGCTCCCTCGAGGTGCCGTCGATCGAGCAGGCGAAGGACGGTTACGTCGGCTTCACCATGGTCACCGGCCAGCAGTGGCTCGACTTCGCGGCGATGGTCGATTGTCCCGAACTCGCCGAAAAACCGGAGCTGCGTTTTCAATTGGGCCGCTGGGCACATCGCGACTGGATCCGCGAGTGCATCGGCGGGTGGCTGCGTGAGCGCACCGTCGCGGAAATTGTCGAACTCGGGCAGCTCTTCCGGTTGCCCGTGGCGCCGCTGGGCAACGGCGCCACGATCCCCGACATGGAGTACATGCGCGCACGGGGAGTGTTCATTCCTCATCCGGCCGGATTTCACCAGCCACGCGCCCCATGGTTGATGTCCGGCGTGACACCGGCGCCCGTGCGTGCGGCTCCTGCCTCTGGCGGTGACGAAATCGCTTGGCGGCCAAGGCCGCAGCGCACCCGCGAAGCCGCAGGCTTGCCGCTCGACGGCGTTCGGATCGTCGACCTGACCGCGTTCTGGGCCGGCCCGTCGGCGACCCATGCGCTCGCCGCGTTCGGCGCCGACGTCATCAAGGTGGAATCGATCCAACGCCCCGACGGGATCCGGTACTCCGGCGGAATGCGCACCGACGTCGACGACTGGTGGGAATACGGCTGGTTGTTCCAGGGCGTGAACACCAACAAACGGTCGGTGACGCTGAATCTTCAATCGCCGGAAGGCCTTCGGCTGTTCAAGACGCTGGTAGCACAGGCTGATGCGGTGATCGAGAACTTCTCGCCGCGAGTGCTGGATCAGTTCGGCCTGGGCGGTGACGCGCTGCTGACACTGAACCCTCGGCTGGTGCTGGTCCGGATGCCTGCGTTCGGATTGGACGGCCCGTGGCGGGACCGGGTGGGATTTGCGCCGACGATGGAACAGATCGCGGGTCTGGCGTGGGTCACCGGCATGCCCGACGGGCCGCCCGTCGCGCCCCGCGGTGCGTGCGATCCGCTGGCGGGCGTGCATGCCGCGGTCGCTCTGCTCGCGGCGCTGGAGTACGCCGACGACACGGGCCGCGGCCAGCTTGTCGAGTTGCCGATGATCGAAACCGTGCTCAACGTCACCGCTGCCCAACCGATCGAGTACGAGGTCTACGGAATCATATTGCAGCGCAACGGCAATCGCGGCCATCCCAGCGTGATGCAGAACCTCTATCGCTGCGCTGGCGACGACGACTGGATTGCGGTGACCATCGGCGACGACGCCGAGGAGCAGGCGCTGCTGCGAGTGATGGGCCGGGGCGCGCCTCCCGACGACGAGGCGCTGGCCGAGTGGTTCTCCATGCAGCATCTCGACGACGTCGTCGAACGCCTGGCACAAGCGGGGGTGCCCGCGGCGGCCGTGGTGTCGCCGTCGGCGGTGACCGAAAACCCGCAACTTCGCGACCGGGGTTTCTTCGAAGCGCTCGAACACCCCCGCACCGGGCCCGGCTGGTATCCATGCCCGCCGTTCGCGCGGCTGGCGGGAATGCAGCGGTGGCTGACCCGCCCGGCGCCCACCTTGGGCCAGCACAACCGAGAAGTCCTGACGCACATGTGCGGGTTGACCGACGCCGATCTCGATGAGCTGTCCGCGAACGCGGTGATCGGCACCCGCCCCAAAGGCCTCTGACCCCGCGAGCAGTCGCACAATCGCATTACCGGCCCGCCATTTATGCGATTTCGCGTCTGCTCACCGGCGAGGACGTGGGTAACCTGGTCACGCCGATGTCTCGAGCGAACGGGAGGTGTGGCTGTGGCGAGCCGACGGGCCGACCCGCGACCGGCACTGTCGCGCGCGCGCCTGCTCGACGCCGCGACGTCGCTCCTGAGCGCCGGCGGCCCCAGCGCCGTCACCGTCGATGCCGTCACCCGCGCCGCCAACGTCGCCCGCGCCACCCTGTACCGCCACTTTCCCAGCGGCAACGACCTGCTCGCCGCAGCGTTCCACTCGTTGATCCCGCCCGCCCCGACGCCCCCAGCGGAGGGATCGCTGTCCGAGCGGCTGACCACGCTCGTGCAGGCGTGGGCGGAGTCGATGGCCGAGGCCCCCGCGGCGCTGTCGGCGATCTCGTGGTTGTCCTTGGGCGGCGGCATCGACCAGCTGCCCAGCGAACGCGCCCGCGTCGCCCGCGACAGCGTCGAGATCCGGACATTGCGCGAGCGGATCGCCCAGCAGTACTCCGCGCCGTTCGACGCGATCTTCGACAGCCCGCAAGCCAAGGCGGAGCTGGGCGAAGTGAACCGCGAGCAGGCGATCGCACTGCTGCTCGGGCCGATTCTGCTGGGCAAGCTCAGCAAGCTCGCCGACTTCGACTACCGCGAATGCGCGCGGGCGGCGGTCGCAGGGTTTCTGGCCACCCACGCCAAGACAGCGGGTGGCTCAGCGGCGAGTGAGCGAGATCGGCATCTCGTCGAAGATGTACATGTTGGTGACCAGGCTCGGGTAGGCGACCTTCGCTGACCCCAGCGTGATGTGGTCGGCGCCAAGCAGCAATTCGTCGAACACCGCGCGGATTTCGGCGCGAGCCAGCATCGCACCCAAGCAATGGTGCGGGCCGCCGCCGCCGAACGCGACATGCGGGTTGGGATCGCGACCGATGTCGAAACTGAACGGGTCGACGAACACGTCCTCGTCGCGGTTCGCCGACCGCAGCATCGACACCACGCGATCGCCCTTCGGGATGGTGTGCCCGTCCATCTCGACGTCGACCTTGGCTGTGCGCGTCCAGTACGTGACCGGCGTGGCCCACCGCAGCACCTCTTCGACTGCGGAGGTCCGAACTGCCTCGTCGTCGCGGTACCGCTCGATCTGCTTCGGGTTGGCGACGAACGCTTGCAGCCCGGCGGCCAACGCGTTCTTCGTGGTGTCGCTGCCGGCGAAGGCCAGCACGAAAAAGAAGATCTCCAACTCGTCGGCGGGCAGAGACAGCTGCTCGCCGTCCTCACCGGTGATCACCGCCGACGCGAGCGTGCTCCAGATGTCGTCGGCGGGATTGCGTCGCTTCTCGGCCGTCAGCTCCAGCGCGTACGAGAAGATCGTCGCGTAAAGACCCGCCTCCTCTTCTTCAGACAGCCGGGCCTGCGGCGAGCGCGCTTTGAGGATCCGGTCGAAGCACTCGAAGATGCGGGGGCGGTCGGCCTCCGGCATGCCGATGATGTCGCCGATCACCGTCATCGGCAGCAGGTCGGCGACGTCGCCTATCCAGTCGCCGCCGCCGTTGGCCAGCAGTGTGCCGACCATCGCCGCGGCCCGCTGCCGGATGCCGTCCTCCAGCTTGGCGATCGCGCGCGGGGTGAACGCGCTGGCAATCACGCGACGCCGCTTGGTCACCTCGGGCGGATCCATGTTGATCAAGGTCGGGTACGACGAGAACGTGTCCATGGCCTGGATCAGTGGCCCGTCGACCGCGGTGAACGAGTCGGCGTCGCGGTGGATGCGCACGGCGTGGTGGTGTTTGGTGGTCATCCAGAAGTCGCGGCCCACCACCTTCGCGACACCAGGGGTGAGCTCGTGGTGAAAGATCGGCCGGTCGCGCCGCAACGCGGCGAACAGCTCATCAGGAAAACCGTTGCGCCACAACCCAAAATCCGACAAGTCGGGATTTCGGTGCGCAAACGTGCGCTGAGCGACGGTTTGCGCACCGAAATCGCGAGCTTGACCCATATCCTTAAAATACTAAAGATAGGGCTGTGCCGGAACGGAGGACGCAGTGACCACGATGGATCCGTCGGAACTCGAGTTCGGCCCCAGCGGTATCGGCCTGTCTCCGTATCGGTTTCCGACGGGGTGGTTCGTCGTGGCGTTCGCGTCCGACGTGGCCGCCGGCCAGGTGAAGCGCGCCCACTACTTCGGCGAAGAGCTGGTGATTTTCCGGACCGCCTCTGGTCAGGTCAACGTCCTCGACGCGTACTGCCAGCACCTCGGCGCGAACATGGGCGTCGGCGGCACCGTGGAGGGCGAGCACATCGTCTGCCCATGGCACGGCTGGCACTGGACAGGAGACGGGGCCAACGCGCTCATCCCGTACAGCAAGATCGGCTGCAAGAACAACGTCCGCATCCGCAGCTATCCGAGCATGGAGTGGTACGGCTTCATCCTGGTCTGGCACGAGCGCCACGGCCGCGCACCGTATTGGCAGCCGCCGGTGCTGCCTGAGCTCGAGACCGGCGAGTATTACCCGCTGCATCCGCACAGCCGCATGGTCAACCGGGTCAAAGTGCATCCGCAGATGATCATCGAGAACGCCGCCGATCCCTACCACGTGCAGTACGTGCACAAGGCGGCAAATCCCGCGAACACCGCCTCCTTCGAGGTGAGCGGCTATCACCTGCACGCGACCGTGAACGCGAATTTCGGTGGGGGACGGGCGAAGACGTGGCTGACGCCCGACGGGCCGGTCGACGCGAAGATCATCTACGACAACTACTCGCTGGGCCTGGGCATCGTCCGGTTCCCGTCGGACCTCGTCCCGACGGTCCAAGTGACCGGGCAGACGCCGGTGGACGAGGACTACACCGACTACTTCTACACCCAGGCCTCGGTGCGAGAACCCGGCGACGACGGCGACAAGCCCACCGGACGGGCCGCGAAGTTCCTGCAACTGCAGCAGGAAGTTATCAAGCAGGACTTCTTCACGTGGGAGAACATGAAATACCTGGAGAAGCCGAACCTGGCGCCGGAAGAGGCCCGCGACTACGCCGCCCTGCGCCGATGGGCGCACCGCTTCTATCCCGGACCGCAGCCGTCGCCGGAAGATTTCGGCTACACCGCTGACGGCACCCCCGACCCGGCGGCGGCCGGCGGGTAATGCCGGAGCCCCGTCCGTCGGTGACATCGCTGCTCGACGCCCGAGCCGACAAGTGCGGCGATCGAGTGATGATGTCGATCGCCGGCACGGCGGTGACGTACGCACAGATGCGCGAAATGTCCTGCGCTGCCGCCAATCTGCTCACCGAACACGGTGTGCGGCGCGGCGACACGGTGGCATTGTTCACCGGCACGTGCCCGGAGTGGGTGTACTTCTGGCTGGGCGCAGCCCGGATCGGCGCGGTGATCGCAGCCGTCAATGCCGCCAACAAGGGGGAGTTCCTGTCCCATGCGCTGCGGCTGTCCAAAGCCAAAGTGGTGATCACTGACACCGAGCGGCTCGAACGACTGGACGATATCAAGTGGCGGTGCTCTGTTCTCGTGCAGGGTGATTCGCTCACCGCGCTGCTGTGTGCCCGGGCGAATCAGCCTGAGGGCACGCCCGCCGCACTCGACGACTTGGGTGCTCTGTTTTTCACCTCAGGCACTACCGGGCCGTCGAAGGCGGTGGCCACAACCTGGCGGTATCTGCTGACTGTCGCCGCCACCGTCGCGTCGGCGTGGGAGTTGCGCGAGGGTGAAGTGCTGTGGACCGCGATGCCGCTGTTTCACCTCAGTGCAGCACCGACCGTGCTGGCGCCGATGCTCGTCGGTGGCACAAGCGTGGTCGCGGCCGCCTTCCATCCCGCTCAGGTCTGGGACGACGTACGGGCCTGCGGCGCAGTGGGTTTCGCCGGGGCGGGCGCGATGGTATCGATGCTGTGGAACCAGCCGCCCGACCCCCGCGACGCCCAGCTCGGCTTGCGGTTCATCTCAGCTGCGCCGATAGCGGCCGACCTGTACCGCGCGATCGAGGACCGCTACAACTGCCGCGTAGTGACGATGTACGGCCTCACCGAGGCGTTTCCGCTGGCGGTCAAGGCGGTGTCCGACGAGGGTGTGCCCGGGACGTCGGGCACGGTGAACCCGGCATTCGATGTGCGCATTGTCGACGACCACGGGACACCGGTGCCCACTGGCAGCACTGGGGAGATCGTTTGCCGCCCGAAGCATCCGCACGTGATGAGCCAGGGATACGTGTCCTCTGGCAAAGCTTTCCGGGTACGCCCGCATCCGGAGTGGTTTCACACCGGCGACCTGGGCAGGCTGGACGACGCCGGCAATCTGACCTATGTCGACCGCGTGAAGGACTGCCTGCGCCGCCGCGGTGAGAACGTGTCGTCGGTGGAGATCGAGACGACGGTGATGCGCCACCCCGCTGTGTCGGAGGCCGCGGTGGTAGGCGTTGCGAGCGAGTTGGGCGAAGACGACATCCTCGTCGTCGTCACGCAGGCACCCGGCGCAAAGGTGAGTCCCGTTGAGCTACTTGACTTTTGCTCCCAACGAATGCCGTACTTCTGCGTGCCGCGATACGTCGACGTGGTCGAAGAGATACCGAAGACCGTGATCGGCCGTGTCCGCAAAGACGTGCTGCGCGAGAGAGGTGTGCGAGCCACGACGTGGGACCGCGAGGCGCACGGCTACACACTCAGTCACCGATAGTGGGAGAGAGATGACGCTGACGTATCAACAGCAGTACGTGCTCGACGGGCTGGCTGCCCGGGCGGCCATTCTCAACCTGAACGCCCGGCACAACCGGCTGTACTCGGCGGGAGACCTCGCCGGCTGGGTGACGACGTTTCGCCATTCGGGTGCCACGTATGTCCGTTCGGGAGAGACGTTCAGTGATCTGGCGGGAGCATTCGACGGCGGCAATGGGCAACGATTGACAACCGTCGACCACGACATCGCCGTCGACGGCGTGGACGCGACACAGCGCTGTGTCGCGTTACTGTTCCGGGGCGCTGCGCTGCGCGCTACCGGAACCTTTTGCGATCGGCTGGTTTACGAGCGCGGAGGGTGGTACTTCACGTCCCGTGACCTCGAATGGGACACCGCGTGACCATCGAGATCAGCTACGAGTTCGCGTTCGGTAGCTACGAGGACGCGCTGAGGATGGTGGGCGCTCGCAGCGGCCCGCGATTCGCGGGCATGGCAGTCAGCATCGACCGGATCCAGCACTTCGCCGCGATGATCCGCGACGGCAATCCGTCCTTCTGGGACAAGGACTTTGCGGAACCAATCTGGGGTGGGCTGGTGGCACCGCCGGCACTTCTCATGGGTCTGCTGATACCGCCGCCGTGGCTGCCGACGGGTGCGCCGCGCGCGGCGTCGATCGCACTTCGCGTCCCGCTACCCGGTCCGGCGTTCGTCAACGCCGCCAACGACGCGGAGTTCTTGCAGCCGATCCTGGCCGGTGACCGGCTCAGCGTCGTCGAAGAAGTGGTGGCGGTGTCGCCGGAGAAGACCACGCAACTGGGCGTCGGTCACTTCGTCGAGACGTGCGAGGCTTACCACCGCGACGACGGCACGCTGGTGGCCGTCAACCGCAACACCTTGTTCCGGTACTGCCCGGTGGATTCGGCATGACGTACGACGAAATCACGGTGCCCGCAGAGCTTCCCGAGGTCGTCGACGAGATCAGCTATCAGCGGGTGGTGATGAACACCGGCGCCACGTGGGACTACCACCCCGGTCACTACGATCCGGTCTACGCCCGAAAACACGGGCATCCGACGATTTTCGTGAACACAATGCACATCGCCGGCTTCGTTGATCGCATCGCCACCAGCTGGGCCGGCCCGTACAGCCGCGTGGTGCGGCGCAGGATGCAAATCACCGGGTCGATCTACGCCGGCGATTGGATGGTGGGCCGCGGCCGCGTGCTCAGGAAGCATTGTGAAGCAGCGCAAGGCATTACGCGGTACCTCGTGGACCTCGAGGTGACGGTGTCCAACCAGCGCGGTGAGCTGTGCTGCCCCGCGGAAGTGACACTCGAGCTGTACGGGGACGCTACAGGGCAGGCAGCTTGCGCGCGCTGACCGTCGACTGAAGCTCGACGTATTCCGCCATCCCCTCGGCGCCGAACTCCCGTCCGATGCCGGACTGCTTGAATCCGCCGAACGGACAGCTGGTGTCGAGTGTGTACATGTTGATGCCGTAGGTGCCGGTGCGGATCTGCTCGGCGATTTCCAGGCCGTGCGCGGTGTCGTCGGTCCACACCGAACCCGCGAGGCCGTAGTCGCTGTCGTTGGCAATCCGCACTGCCTCGCGCTCGTCGGAGTACGTCAGCACCGTCACCACCGGGCCGAAGATCTCTTCGCGGGCGATCCGCATCTGGTTGGTCGCATCAGTGAACAACGTCGGCCGCACGTACCAGCCGCGCTCGTAGGGGGCGTCCGGGCTGCCGACGACGATTCGCGCCCCTTCGTCGAGACCCGCCTTGATGTATCCCTGCACTCGATGCTGCTGCCGTTGCGCCACAAGGGGACCCACGTCGGTCGCCTCGTCGGTGGGGTCACCGACCCGCAGGGCCGACATCATCTCCGCGAGCGCGTCTACCACCTCGTCATGGCGCCGCCGGCTGACCAGAACGCGGGTCTGCGCCACGCAGGCCTGGCCGTTGTTCATCAGGCTGGCCGTCTTGAGTCCCCGGACGGTGTGGTCGAGGTCGGCGTCGTCCAGAATGATTGCCGCCGACTTGCCGCCGAGCTCCAGACTCACCCGCTTGAGTTGTTCACCGCACAGCGCCGCGATCCGCCGGCCTGTAGCCGACGAGCCGGTGAACGAGATCTTGTCCACGCCGGGATGGCGCACCAGGCTTTCGCCGGTCTCGCGGCCGCCCGGCAGGATCGACACCACACCCTCGGGCAGGTCGATCTGCTCGAGCATCTCGGCCAGCCACAGCGCATCCAGCGGCGTCTCCGGTGCAGGCTTCACCACGACGGTGCAACCGGCGAGCAGCGCCGGAATGAGCTTCGGCATGATCAGGAACTGCGGCACGTTCCACGGCACAATCGCGCCGACGACCCCGACGGGTGCCCGGCGCAGATGCACCTCACCGAACAAGCCGGGGCGGCGCTCCACCCACGGGAACTCGCGCGCAGTAGCCATGGCCAGGTGCATCTGCGCCAGCGCACCCGCGGCCTGGCCCAGCCGGCTGAAGCTACGCGGGCTGCCCATCTCCGCGGTGATGAGGTCGGCGATCTCGTCGACGTGGCCGGCGTAGAGCTGCGTGAGCTTGTCGACGTACGCCATCCGCTCGGCCACCGACAGCCGCGGCCACGGACCGGTGTCGAACGCGTGCCGTGCCGAGGCGACCGCCCTGTCCACATCCTCAGGCGACGCCTCCGGAGTCTGTCCGATGGGCTGTTCGGTGTGGGGCGAGATCACCGCGAGCATCTGGTCGGTGGCGGGCGCCTGCCAGCGGCCGCCGATGAAAAGTTGTTCGTAGTCAAGGCTTTTCATGTCGGCCACCGCCTTATCGCCCGTGATGTGCAGGTCGCTATTGCTGCTAACATAGCAAAGATGGGTGCTGATCTGGATCGGTGGCGCCGTTATCCCTTCCAGCTTGTCGCCGAGGATCCGCAGTTCTGCTTTCCGGCCGCCGAGGCCGAGCATCCCGACTTCGAATCGGACACCTGGTTTTTGGCTGGTGAGCTCACCGGCGAAGCCAGCGGGCGCAGGTTCGCGTTCCTGACGATCGTCAACAAGAACCGGCCCGGCCACGCCGTCACCGCCGACTTCTACACCTTTGCGCTGTTCGATCTCGACAACGGCACCTATGGCACCTACACCGACTACGACATGCCGCCGGCCAACCTGCGACCTGACGCACACCACAAGCTATCGACCGCCGACAGTCGTCTCGACATCAGATACGAGAGCGACGCCGGCGCCGTGGTGTGGCAGACGCGTCGCGACGGCGACGGCCAGTTGATCCCGTACACCTACGACATCGCGCTCGTCGGTACCGACAGGGCCGGCGTCCCGATGGCCCTGCAACTGCACGTGACGCCGACCCGGCCGCCGGTACCACTCGGTGCGTCAACTTACGACGGCAAGATCGCGTGCTTCGGCCAGGACGACACCTACTCGTACTTCCAGACCGGCATGGTCATGACCGGCACCCTGCAATGGGGACCTATCACCGAAACGGTCAGCGGCGCAAGGGGCCACATCGATCGGCAATGGTTTCCGCGGTACGCCGGTGGTGGCGGCACCGACGGTGATCCAGGCGCCCGCTCCCACGAGTGGCGCACGATCAACCTCGACAACGGCCTCGATCTGAGCATCTGGCGCCAGTTCGACCGGACGAATCGCAATGCGCTGCAATCCTTCTCGGGCGCAACCACCTGCCCGGCCCAGGGCATGCCTCGCTGCGTCGAAGATGTCGAGGTGAGCATCCAAAGCTATGTGCGCTGGCCCGCGGACGTGCGGCCACTGGTACCGCCGTTGGCCGACGCCCGCTACCTGCCGGACCGCCATCGCCTCTGGTCACGTCAGCTCGACCTGGATCTGGTCGGCGAGCCGCTGGTAGCCGCACCCGCCCATGCACTACCGATCGAGTACATGGAGGGTCCCTACCGGTATCGCGGCACGATGGCCGGGGAACCGGTGAGCGGCTTCGCGTTCTACGAACGCTCGCTTGCGCTGTACCGGGATTGGGAGCTGGTCGACGTGCTGGCAGCCAGAATCGACGGGGCCATGCCCGCCCGTGTGCGAGCGTTGATCGACGCCGGCCGCCGCGACGATGCGGTCCGGCTCCTCAGTGACTTTCGGGCGCCCACGGCCGCGGCCGCCGAAATCGTGGCCGACCTGATCGCCGCGCTGCGTTAGCTTTTCGCGATCGCCTCTGCCCAGGTGGCATGGCGATGCTGCAGTCCCGGCTCATTGCGGCCGAACACCAGATGCGGGCGAACCCCGGACTCGAGATTGGCCTGCAGCGCTTCGACAAGTCGATAGTCCTCGTCGCGCACTGTGGCGTGGGCATAGTCGAACACCGCATGTGCGCCCGCTGCGGCTGATTCGGTCGAGATGTCGAGCGGGGTTGCGTTCTGGTGCACCGTGATCGACCGGCCCGGCACGTCGCCGGGATACACGCGGAACAGTTCACCGTTGGCGACCGTGGCCGACAGCACAATATTCGGGAACAGCGCGTAAATGACGACCATGTGCTGCAGCGGCTCCCATTGCCGCTCATCGACACCGTCCAGATCGCAGATGCCGTTGAGCGGAAAGACCAGCCGGTGATGTGGGCCGATCGCGTCGAATACGGTGCAGTTGCTTCTGGCGATGGTCGCGAACGTGGTCTTGTGCACGGTGGCGAAGTGGTAGTTCTCGGCGAACGTGTCGATCGCAAGCTTCCAGTTGATCGGGGCGTCGAGCACCTTCTCGCCAAGCGGCGACCACCGCCCGATGCCCCACGACTCGAGCTCGCCGGCAAGCGGTCCCAGATGCGCGGGCACGTCGAGTGGCAGCTGCGGGTCCAAAGAGATCCACAGGAATCCCGCGCACTCGGCGGCTGGCAGCTCCGTCAAACGCCTTGGCTGCGAGGCGGATTCAGGGAATCCATCTCTACCGGGAACACCCGCGAGGTTGCCGTCGAGGTCGTAGGTCCACGCGTGGTAGGGGCACGACAGCCGACGCGCTTTGCCGCAGCCGGATGCGATCTGCGACTGGCGGTGCAGACACACGTTGGCGAACGCCTTCACCGAACCGTCCGGGCCGCGGGTCAACAGGATCGAGCGTCCCATCACGGTTTTGGTGCAGTACGTGCCAGAGGCGGGCAGCTCAGATGCGTAGCCGACCAGCTGCGGGCTGCGCAGCAGCATCTCCCTGTCGCTGGCATGGCGCTCTGCGGCCGTGTAGTCAGAGGCCGCGACCGTGTATTCCGAAGGGGCGAGGTCCGTGGTCTTGTCGCGCGCCAACTTCAGCGCCCGGCGGGTGAGGTCGATCAGGTGGTCGCGATCCATCCTGCATTCCTCCAAGCGCAAGGGTGATCCGCTATTTTTGCAATGATAGCGTTCGCCGCGGTGACGGCGATCGGTCGTTCGCGAAGCCGCGCACGACGTGTGCGCGCACGAAATCGGCAACGACGTCGTCGTCGTTCATATCCAGCACTGATGACGGTGTGCTGAACAGCGAGAACAGCATGCGCGCGAACCACTCGCCCGCGGCCGGGACGTCGAGGTCTTTGCGCACCTCGCCGGTCAACTTCGCCGCGCTGAGATAGGGGGCGAAGAACTCACTGCACTCCTGCAGCAGGACTGCCGCGTCCTTGGTCAGCAGCAGGCCGACCGCGTCCGCGTCGAAGTACTTTTCCGGCTCGATCGTGCGCCGCGCTCTGGTGACGAACACTGCCGCACGCGTCAGCTTGTCCTCCAGCGACGTGCCTGGCTCCATCGCCCTGGTCATCTCGCGATAGAATTGCTGCGACGTGTGCTCTGCGGTCGCTTCGACCAGCGCGGCTTTGTCGCGGAAGTATTCGTAGACGGTGCTGCGTGATACCTGGGCGGTGCGCGCCACGTCGACGATCGTGGTTTTACGCAGCCCGTGCCTGCGGAAGCATGCGAGCGCCGAGGCGATGATCACGTCGCGGGTATCGGATGCGGTCAACGGTACTGTCACGGCACCAGCGCGCCTCTCGGCACCGTTGCAGCGTCTGCCGATTCAAACGCTGCATTGATGTCGGCAAGGTGGTAGGGCTTTGGCATCAGGCGGTCGAACGGGTATCGGCTGGATTGCAAAAACCTCAAGCCGATTTCCAGAGTCGCCGGCTCATAGAGCATCACACCGCACATTGTCTTGTTGCCGTACACCAGCACACTGGGATCAAGCTGAAATGTTCGGCCGATGCCCACGTTTCCGACCTCGAGCAGCGTGCCACCGTTGTTGAGGAAGCCGACACCCTCGGGGATCACGCCAGGCGCGCCGACGACTTCGAGCACCCAATCGGCGCCGATGCCGTCGGTATGCGCCTTGACCTGCTCGGTCAACTCGTGAGCTGTGAGACTGCTGGCGTCGATGCAGTGTGTGGCACCGAAATCAGCTGCGAGGTGGAGCCGCTCGGGGATCATGTCGATCACGACCACCCGAGCTGCGCCGGCACTGCGCGCCACCGCCGCGGCGTTGATGCCGAGCCCGCCCGCGCCCTGGATCACGACGGTGTCGCCCAAGCGCACTTCGCGAAGCGCGAACAACACTTGGGCAAGAGCACAATTCAGCGGTGCCACCTGTTCGTCGCTGAGGTCTTCGGGCACCTTGTACAACGGCTGGCGTCGATGGGTGTAGTAGTACTCGGCGTGCGCACCGACGAAATGCGGTGGGTCGTGGTGCATCCGGTATTCGCCGGCCATCAGGTTCTGACATGCGTGTGTCCGTCCGCGCGAACAGGCATGGCACTGCCCGCAGGTCCAGAAGTACGGGGTGACCACCCGGTCACCGACTGCCAGTGGCGTTCCGGTCGCGTCGGCAGTCACCCCGTCGCCGAGTTCCACCACCTCGCCGACCATTTCGTGGCCCATCGGGTACGGGTAGAACAGCGGCAGCTCGCCGCGAAAGATGTGCAGGTCTGATCCGCAGATCCCGGCCATCCGCAGCTTCAGCGCAGCGGTGCCCGGCGCCGGTGCGGTCAGCGGGTATTCGGCCAGTTCGATCGGT
This sequence comes from Mycobacterium sp. NGS39, assembly GCF_059812765.1. Taxonomy (NCBI): domain Bacteria; kingdom Bacillati; phylum Actinomycetota; class Actinomycetes; order Mycobacteriales; family Mycobacteriaceae; genus Mycobacterium; species Mycobacterium sp. NGS39. The sequence continues at coordinate 55,194 of NZ_JCALDH010000015.1, forward strand.
CCTCCGACCGCAGTCAGCAGTGCGAGCTTGGGCACGATCCTCCTCAGTCGTCCGGCGCGAGGACGAGCGCGCTGGTGGGAACGCCGGTGCCCGATGTCACCAGGACGTGTTCGACGTCGTCGACTTGGTTGTACGACGTGCCGCGGATCTGGCGGACGCCTTCGGTGACGCCGTTCATGCCATGAATGTATGCCTCACCCAACAACCCGCCGTTCGTGTTGATCGGCAGGGCTCCGCCGATCGAAAGGTTCTCCACCGTCGCGAAATCCTTCGCCTCGCCCCGGCCGCAGAAGCCCAACTCCTCCAGCTGTGTGAACACGAACGGTGTGAAGTGGTCGTAGAGAAACGCGGTCTGGATGTCGCTGGGCTTGAGTCCCGTTTCGCGCCATAGCTTTTCGGCCACCACACCCATCTCGGGCAGGCCGGTGATGTCGTCGCGGTAGTAGCTCGTCATGACCTCGCCGTCATGCGCCGCGCCCTGCACCGCGGCGGTGATCACCGCGGGCGGCCGTGCGAGGTCTCGGGCGCGTTCGACGCTGGTGACCACCAGCGCGACTCCGCCGTCGCTCTCCTGACAGCAGTCGAGAAGCCTCAGCACGGGCTCGATCACCCACCGCGAGTTCTGGTGGTCCGCCAGCGTGATCGGCCGCTGGTAGAACCACGCGTCGGGATTGCGGGCCGCGTGAGCGCGGTCGACCACCGAAACGCGCCCGAAATCCTCATTGCTCACCCCGTAGGTCGACATGTAGCGCTGCGCGTGCAACGCCACCCATGATGCGGGCGTCATCAGCCCGAACGGGGCATAGTTCGCCATGAACAACGGCGTCTGCCCGGTCGGCCGCGCCGAGCTGCCGCCGAAGCGGAAACCGGAGCGCTCGTTGAACGCGCGGTAGCAGACGACGGCCGTCGCGGCACCGGTCACCACCGCCATCGCCGCCTGCATGACCGTGCCCGCCGCCGCCCCGCCGCCGTGCGGCACGCGCGTGAAAAACGTCAGGTCGCCGATCCCGACGCTGCGGGCGACGTCGATCTCTTCGTTCTCGTCGGCGGTGAACGTGACCATGCCGTCGATGTCCTTCGGCGACAGCCCGCATTCGTCGATCGCCGCCTTCACTGCTTCGCAGGCCAGCTGCAGCGGGCTGCGCCCCGACTCCTTCGAGAACTCGGTTTGCCCGATGCCCGCAATCGCCGTCTTGTCACCGAGCGTGCTCACGTGCCGGTCCCGTCCAACAGACTCAGCGTCGCGGTGCCCGACACATGCTCGCCTAGGCCGTTGGCGCCCTTGAAGCTCACCTCGACGAACCCTTCGCCGTCGGCCCCTCGGGACTTGCCCGTGACGGCGCCGGTGAATCGCAGCGGGTCGTTGGGGAACGCCGGCACACCCAACCGGATCGCCAGCCTCGTCACCATCGCCTCCGGACCCGCCCAGTCGGTCAGGAAGCGGGTGCAGAGCCCGTTGGTGGTCAGGATGTTCATGAACATGTTCGGCGACCCCTGCTTTCTCGCGAACTCGGGATCGTGGTGGACCGGCATGAAATCACGCGACGCGATCGCACCGGCCACGATCACCGTTGCGGTGACCGGGATCTCGAGTGTGGTGACCTTGTCGCCGACGTTGATGTCGCTCCAGGCCAGCGTGGTCGTGCGGAACGTCGCGGTCATTCGTCTCCTCCTACGTACACAGTGGCCAGCCGAGCCAAGTGCGCAGACGCGCAACCGAGCGCCAACTCGTTGTGCTTGGCCCACAGGAAGTAGCGGAACAGGGGATAGCTGATGTCGATGCCGATCCCGCCGTGGACCTGCTGGGCGGTGGCGGCAACGCGAGCGCCGGCTTCCGCGGCCCAGAACTTCGCGATCCCGGCCTCCCGGGTGGCGCTTCTACCCTCGCCGAGCAGCCACGCCGCCTGCCATGCGGTCCACCGGATCGCCTCGACGTCGATGAACGCGTCGGCCATCCGCTGCTGCACGGCCTGAAAACTTCCGATCGGCCTGCCGAACTGCTCCCGTCCGGTGGTGTACTTGGCGGCCATTCGCAACGCACGCTCGGCGACGCCCACTTGGACAGCACACAGTCCGACGAGCGCGCGATCGTAGACGTCCCTCATGGGTGCCAGCACCAAATCCTCCTGTGACGCCGCCGCCCCGTCGAGGAACACATCGGCATGCGGCTCGCGACTGGTCGTCTCGACAGGGCGCACGTCGACGCCGCCGTCATCCGCGTCGACGACGAAGACCCCGACCTCACCCTCGTCGGTGGTCGCCGGGATGAGCATCATGTGGGCGAGTTGAGCAGCCGGCACCAATTCCTTGACACCGGTGATGCGCCAGCCGTCACCGTCGCGGCGTGCTGTCGTCGAGGGTGTAGCGGGGTCGGACCTCCCCGGCTCGCTCAAACCCGTTGTGAGCAGCAGGTTTCCGGCCGTGACGTCAGGAAGATACCGCTGGTGTTGAGAATCGCTGCCGTGCCGAGCGATGGTGTCGGCGCCGAGGAGAGTGGCGTAGGCCGGCACCGGGGCGACGCTCCATCCCACTTCTGACAGAAGCAAGGCCAGCTCGAGGAAGCATTGTCCGCTGCCACCGACCTTGTCCGGCAACGCAATTCCGAGCAGATCGGCCTCCGCCATCTCACGCCACAACCCGGCGTCGAAGCGCACGTCGCCGGCTTCGAGTTCGGTGAGATGCTCTGGTGTGGCGCGGTGTTCGAACAACTGGCGGGCGACCTTGGCGATCGTCTCTTGTTCTTCGGTGAACGTGAAGTCCATGTCAGCGGGCCGGCCGGAATTGGTGCAACACCAAATCCTGGTTGTCCAGGGTGTCGAACGTCTGGTAGAAGACCTCGACGGGCATGCCGACTTCCACCTCGCCGGGCGCGATCTCGCAGAGGTTGGACACCAACCGAACTCCCTCGTCGAGTTCGATCAACGCGACGATGTACGGATACTCCATCAGGGGCATCCGGGGGTGCTGCGGAATCACGTAGCTGTACACCGCGCCGCGGCCGGACGATTCGACAGTGTCCCAGGCCACAGAGTTGCACACCGGACACATCGGCCGCGGCGGATGACGCAGTTGCCGACAGCCCGTGCACCGCTGGATCAGGAGCTTGTGATCGCGCAGGCCCTTCCAGAAAAACTCGGTGTCCCGGCTGACGGTCGGTGCCAGTCTGGTCGCCACTACTGTGCCGCCTTGAACCGGAACACCCGGAATCGTTGGCGTCCCAGCACTTCACCGTTCTGGTCGGTGTACGTGGACAGCCACGTGATGAAATGTCCGGTGCCCAACGAAGTTGTCTTCTCGTCGGAGATGTCCTCGAACACCTGGGTCACCGAGATCACGTCACCGAGGCGTGGATAGCGTTCGATCTCGAACTCCGAGTTGGTCGCCACGATGCCGGTGAACCCGGCTTCTTCGATGAACGCCGCCGGGTTCTTGCCCATCTCGATCGGGACGCCGCCGCGTTCGGCGATCCCTTCGATCTTCGGGGCCGGCATGGTCCACGCCTGCAGCATCGCCGGAGGGGACACGATTCCGCCGAATCGCGACTTCTCGGCGAAATCCGGGTCGAGGTAGACCGGGTTCATGTCGTTCATTGCGTGGCACCAATGCCGAATCATCGGTTGGTTCACCGGATCTGGAGCGACAGTCGGCTTGGGGGAGCCGCCGGTGGGTTGGCCGATGAGGGCATCGAGCTTCTTGCGGAATTCGGATTTGTCACCGCTCACGTCTGGTCCCCGTTCGTGGTTGCCGCGGTTCGGAGGTCGCGCGGCGCGCGCGGCATGAGAAGCCCCGCCATCGCGATGATGTCGCGCTGAAGTTCGTTGGCGCCACCGCCGAAAGTGTTGATCACCGCGAGCCGGTACGCCGATTCGAGAGCGCCGCGCAACGGTGCGTCGTCGCCCTTGCGTACGCCCGCGCGGTCGAGAACCTCGAGCAGTTCACGCGCGACTTGTTGCGTCAGCTCGGTACCGAAGACCTTCACCGCCGACGCCTCGGCCATACCCAGCGCACCCTTGCTCATCCCGGCGTTGGCCCGCAGGTTCATGACCTTGTACGCCGCCACCTGCGCCTCGACACGTGCCAGCGTCTGCTGCACCCACGGCTGGTCGATGACGCGGCCGCCGTCCAGCTCGCTGGTCTGCGCCCAGCGCAACGTCTTGTCGAACAGCGGTTCCAATGCGCCCAGGTTGCCCAACGCGGCGCGCTCGAAGTTCAGCTGCGTGGTGATCAGCTTCCAGCCGTCGTTCTCGCCGGCAACGAGCGAACAGGCCGGCACCCGCACGTCGTCGTAGAACGTGTAGAAGGTCTTCACGCCGGGCATGGTGTGCAGCGGCTTCCAGGAGAATCCCGGGGAATTCGTCGGCACGATGAAGATCGAAATGCCTTTGTGCTTCTTGGCATTCGGGTCGGTACGGGCGGCCAACCAGATGTAGTCGGCATATGCCGCACCGCTGGTGAACATCTTCTGTCCGTTGATGACGTAGTCGTCGCCGTCGCGCACGGCCGTGGTGCGCAGCGAGGCGAGGTCGCTTCCCGCGCCCGGCTCGGAATATCCGATCGCGAAATCGACTGTGCCGGAGAGGATTGCGGGCAGAAGCTTCCGCTTCTGCTCCTCGGTGCCGTACTCGACCAGCGTGGGCCCGACCGTGTTGAGCGTGACGAGCGGGATCGGTGCGTTGACTCGCCGGGCTTCTTCGAGGAAGATGTACTGCTCTAGGGCCGAGAAGCCGCGTCCGCCATACTCTTTGGGCCATCCGACGCCGAGTAAGTGAGCTTCGCCGAGGGCGCGCAGGCATTCCCTCACTGCCGGGCCGCCCTCCATGTGGTCGGCGACGGAGGCGATCCGCTCGGGCGTCATCACCGCTTCAAGTGAGGCGCGGATCTCGGCGCGCAGCCTTTTCTGGTCCTCGGTGAAATCCAGATACATTGCTCAGACACCCGTTCCGAGCCGTACCGGCATGCGCTTCACGCCGGGGACCATCGTCGCGCGCATCCGGTCCACATCGCCGGTGAGCTCGAGCGTGGAGTAACGCCCCAACAGCACCTCGAACAACACGCATGCCTCGAGCCGGGCCAATTGGGAACCGACGCACGAATGCTCTCCGCAACCGAATGCGATGTGTGGGTTGGGATGGCGGGTCACCTTGAATTCCTCTGCGTCGCTGCCGAAGACGTCTTCGTCTCGGTTGGCCGATCCGTAGAGCATCACGACGGCTTCGCCCGCTTTGATGCGCTGGCCGCGCAGCTGGACGTCGGCGGTCGCGGTGCGGGCCATGTGCGTCACCGGAGTCGTCCACCGCAGCATCTCCTCGACCGCTGCCGGGATCAGCGACGGATCGTCGACAAGCTTGGCGCATTCGGCTGGATGGGCGATCAGCGCCAACGTGCCCAGTGCGATGAGATTGCGGGTGGTTTCATTGCCCGCCACCAGCAACAGGAACGCAAAGTTGAGCAGATCCTCGTCGGTGAGCTTCGCGCCGTCGATTTCGGCGCAGGACAGTACCGACAGAATGTCGTCCTGAGCGTGCTTGCGTCTGGCTGCGATGAGTTGCGTGAAGTACTCGTAGAGCTCTCCCATAGCTGCGACCGAATCGAGCTCGATCTCGGGATCGGCCACTCCGGTACACGCGTCGGACCATCGCCGGAACTGTTCCCAGTCTTCCGGCGGCGCGCCCAGCAGCTCGGCGATCATCCGGGTGGGCAGCGGTGCGGCGATTCCTTCGGCGAACTCGAGAGCGCCGCCCGGCCTGACCTCGTCCAGCAGCCCGTACACGATCGCGCGGATCTTGGGCTCCAGCACCTGCACCCGTCGGCGGGTGAACCCGGTGTTGATCAGCTTGCGCAGCTGCCGATGCCGGGGCGGATCGGTGAAGATCAGATTTCCCTCCTGCACCGGGTTTCCCGGCAGCCCAGGGTCGGGGATCGTGATGCCCTTGGTCGACGTGAACAGCGCCGGATTGCTCGATACCTGGCGAATGTCCTCGTATTTGAGGAGCGCCCAGAACTTGGTGACGTCGTTCCACACGACCGGTGAACTGGCGCGCAACTCTTTGTAGGCCGGATACGGATCACCGATGAAGAAGTCCGGCGAGTGGAGAGGCACGGTCGTCTGCACTGCCTGGCCCCTCTCGCGCGGCGGCACTGTCGGACAGATACAGCATGTCTGTCGGATACGGTCCTGTCTAGTGCAACGCGATCACCTTGTCAATACAGGGGATTGACGACGTCGGTCGGACAGGTGTACACCGAATGTTGACTGCGAGCCCGATGAGGATGCAACGATGGCCGACCTGTGTGCACTCGTCGACAGCTACGGTCTCTACATCGACGGACGATGGGTCGACCCACGGGAAGGTCGCTACGACGACATCTCGCCTGCCACGGAGGCGACGATCGCTTCGGCCCCCGACGCCGGGCTCGCCGATGTCGATGCGGCGATAGCCGCGGCGCGCAGGGCCTTCGACTCCGGATGGTGGCCCACGGCCGCGCCCGAGGAACGCGGTAGGTGCCTCAACCAACTGGGCACGGCGCTGCTCGACCATGCAGACGACTTCTACGCACTGTCACAAATCGAATGGGGCTGTGTAGCCAACGAGCGCTTGATCCAGATCGACGGACCAGCCTTCATGGCGTTGCACGCCGGCGAACTCGCTGCGCAACTGACCGATCAGCCGATCGATGCATTCGGTGCCACCGGTTCGACCGTGCTCTGTCACGAGCCGCTGGGCGTCGTATCCATTCTGACGCCGTGGAACTTCCCACACAGCCTCAACGTGATGAAGGTCAGCAATGCGCTCGCCGCGGGCAACACAGTGGTGCTCAAGCCCTCCCCGCTGACACCGTTGTCGGGCCTCGCGCTTGCCCAAATCATCCACGAACACACCGATATTCCGCCTGGCGTCGTCAACGTCGTGACACCCAGAAGCGTCGAGGCCAGCAAGCTGTTGACCACCGACCCCCGAATCGACATGGTCAGCTTCACGGGAAGCTCGGCGGTGGGCCGCGAAGTGATGGCCGCGGCGGCCGGCACCATGAAGCGGATCCTGCTCGAATGCGGAGGCAAGTCAGCGGCCATCGTCCTAGACGACCTTGAGCTGAGTGACGAACTGCTGCAACGTTTTCTGTTCGACGGATGCTCACTGCACGCCGGGCAGGCCTGCATTCTGCAGAGCCGGTTGCTGCTGCCGGAGTCACGTCACGACGACGTGGTCGACCGGCTGGTCGACATGGCGGGGGCGGTGAAAGTGGGCGACCCAACGGATCCCGAGGTGCAGATGGGTCCGCTCATCAGCCGTGCACAGTTGCAGCGAGTAGAAGCGCATGTAGCGGCAGCGCTGACCGACGGTGCGACACTGGCTTTCGGCGGCCACCGCCCCGCGCAGCCGGACAAAGGCTTCTACTTCGAACCGACGATCCTGACCGATGTCGATGCTGACTCAGCCATCGCTCAGGAGGAAGTCTTCGGACCGGTTCTGGCGGTCCTTCGCTACCGCGACGACGACGACGCGGTCGCGATCGCCAACAACTCCCAATACGGGCTCTCCGGCGCGGTCTGGGGCGATGACGTCGGCCGCGCGGTCGCGGTGGCGCGACGCGTGCGCACCGGACAGATCGCGGTAAACGGTTGCATCCCAGGCGATGCGCCGTTCGGGGGGTTCAAGCAGAGCGGCTTGGGGCGCGAAGGCGGGGGCCTGGCGGGACTGCATCAGTACACGGAACCCAAGGCCATGGGAATCCCGACTTGATGGCACCCCTCGAAGGACTGCGCGTCGTCGAGATCGCGAGTGACATCGCGGGTCCGTACTGCACCAAACTGCTTGTCGACCTCGGTGCCGAAGTCACCAAAATCGAGCCACCGTCCGGAGATCCGCTGCGTAGCTGGGGGCCGTTTCCCGGTGACGTCGCGCACCCCGACCGCTCCGGTCTGTTCGAGTATCTCAACGCCGGAAAGCGCGGAGCCACAGTCGATTACGAAACAGACGCCTCGGCCGTGCATCACCTCATCGCTCGGGCGCATGTGCTCGTCGACGGCCTACGACCCGGATCGCTCGATCGCTTCGGCCTGGACGTGCCGACACTCGAGGGACTGCGACCCGGCCTCGTCGTCGTTCGCATCTCGGACTTCGGTCAGAGCGGACCCCTGCGCGACCGCGACGCGACACCGCTGACCGTGCAGGCGGCCTCTGGTTGGGTCAACAACCGGGATCCTGACCGTCCACCGGTGCAAGCCGGCGCGAGGATCGCCGAGTACGTTGCAGGAGGATACGCCGCGCTCGGCGCCTTGATCGCACTGAGAACCTTGTGCGCCAACACAACACGCGTGGTCGGGGTCGACGTGTCGGGACTCGAGTCGCTGCTGTCGACACTTCCGTATCCGATGCTGATGGCTGACAAGATGCGTCGCCTCGGGTTGCCGCCCAACACCCGGGCCGCCCCGATGATGGGCATCGTCCCCGCCGCCGACGGCTGGGTCGGAATCAACTGTCTGACCGGGCAGCACTGGCTGGACGTGTGCGCCATGCTCGGTTTGCCGGAATACGGCGAACAACAGGTCGCGATCATGCTGGGCGGCCTGGAGCGAGCGGAGTTCTTCGAGAAGGCCCAGCCATGGCTTTCCGAGCGAACTGTGGCCGAAATCGTCGAATTGGGTCAGGCGATGCGAATTCCGGTCGCGCCGGTCAACGACGGCGCAACCGTCATGGAATGTCCGCAATACCGTGAGCGCAAGTTCTTCGTCGACGGCGGCGGCGAAGGCTGGGCATTCCGCCGGCCCGGTGCTCCGTTTCGACTGTCCAGAACACCCGCTTTGCCCGTGCGGCCCGCCCCTCGTCTCGGCGAGCCGCCGAAAGCGTCTGATGCAGAGGCGAATTCGGCGTCGTTCGCGAGTGACACCGCCGATCCGGCGGCGCCGTTCAAAGACCTGAGGGTGCTCGACCTTACTACCTTCTGGGCCGGGGCATATCTGACGTGCTACCTCGGTGCCTTCGGCGCCGACGTCGTAAAAGTCGAGTCGATCCAGCGCCCCGACGGTCACCGCTATTCGGGCGCATGGGCTGACGAGGGGGATCGTTGGTACGAGCGCAGCGCAATGTGGCAGGGCACCAACCTCAACAAGCGAGACATCACACTGGATCTCACGTCCACCGCGGGGCGCGATCTGGCCCGCCGACTGGTGCGCGATTCCGACGTCGTTGTCGAGAACTTCTCGCCGCGGGTGATCGAACACTTCGGGCTGGACTACGAGTCACTCATCCAGCTGAGACCAGACGTGATACTCGTGCGGATGCCCGGCTTCGGCCTGCAGGGGCCGTGGCGCGACTACGTCGGCTGGGCACTAAACTTCGAGCAGACCTCTGGCATGGCGGCCGTCACCGGCTACGCCGAGGGGCCGCCGTGCAACCTGCAAGGACCGGCCGACCCCATCGTCGGAGTCCACGCCGGGATCGCCCTGCTCGCGGCGCTCGAACACCGGCGCCGCACCGGCCAAGGACAACTCGTCGAGATCGCGCAAATCGAGGTGGCGGCGGCTGTTGCCGCCGAACCGGTGATCGAGTACTCGATGAACGGCGTGGTTGCCCCGCGTGACGGCAACCGCCAACGCGGCCATCTGCAAGGCGTCTACCCCACAGCGGTGGCCGGCTCATGGGTGGCGATCTCCGCTCGCGACAAAGAGGACTGGCGCCGACTGGCGCGTGCGATGGGCCGCGCAGACCTACCGGATGAGATTCCCCACGACACGTTCGACGAGGTGGTCGCCGCTTGGGCCCAGACCCAGCCGCCGACCCACATTGTCGATGTCCTTGGCGCGCAACGAGTTCCGGCCGAGCAGGTCCTCACGCCCGATCGGATGTACGACATCCCTCACCTCGACGCGCGAGGGTTCTACCAGGAGTTGCGTCACCCCATCACCGGCCTGCACCGCTACCCGGGTTGGCCGTTCCGCATCACCCCGGGACCCGAGCAGCACCACCGCTTCCCGCCGCCGACGCTCGGCCAGCACAACGACGAAATACTCGGCGGCCTAGGGCTCGACACCGCGGAACTCTCGGCCCTGCGTGACCGAAGGGTCATCGGCGACGCTCTGTAGCTGCGCTCCGGCCCCGCTATGCGTTCATTGTGCGCCGAGGGCGTGGGCTACTCGAACTTTCGCGCCGTGGACGCACAGTCAACGAAGCTCAGGTAGCTGACGCTGCCGCGATCTCGGCGATCGCCTTGTCCAGCACCGCGTCGAACTCCTCGTCGCTCTGCTGCGCGGTCAGGCCCTCGGTCAGCGCGCGGGAGAAGCTCGCGATCACGCCGTTGTTGCGGGCGAGCCGGGCGCAGGCCTCGTCGCGGGAGTAACCGCCCGACAGCGCGAGCACGCGCAACACTTTCGGATGCTCGACGAGCTCGCGGTACAGGTTGTCCTCGTCGGGCAACGTCAGCTTCAGCATGACGGTCTGGTCGTCGGCGAGGCTGTCGATCCCGGCGAGCAGCCCGGCCTTCAGCTGCTGTTCCGCCTCGGCTTTCTTCGGGCTCTTGATGTCGACCTCCGGCTCGATGATCGGGATGAGGCCGGTGGCCAGAATCTGGCGGGCCACCTCGAACTGCTGCTCCACCACCGCATCGAGGCCTTTGCCCGGAAGCGAGATGAACGAGCGCATCTTGGTGCCGAAGATGCCCTTGTCGACGGCCCGCGCCAGCAGGTCGTCCAAGCCCGGCATCGGCTTCATCACCTTGGCGCCGTCCTGTTCGTCGGCCAGACCCTTGTCTACCTTGAGGATCGGCACGATGTTCTTGACGTCCCACAGGTAGTCGGCGGTGGGGCGGCCCTCGATGTCGCGATCCATGGTGTCCTCGAACAGGATCGCGGCCAGGATGCGGTTCCCATCGAAGCTGCGGCTGGTGATGATCCGGGTGCGCATCTGGTGCACCAGCTCGAACATCTGCTCGTCGGTGGAGTACTCGTCTTCGCCGATGCCGTAGAGCTTCAGCGCCTTGGGCGTGCTGCCGCCGCTCTGATCCAGCGCCGCGACGAAGCCGTCGCCCTTCGCCATCTTCTCGTACTGTTCTGCGTTCATCACTGTCCTTTGCACCTGTGAACCGCCTGCGCTGCTCATGTGCATGTTGGCACAGCGCCTGTGCCTGCAAGACGGCGGATGCGGCGCTAGGGCATCGGCAGCACGCCGGGCGCCGGTTTGCCCACGCGGGTGGCCGTCATCGGCTGCGACAGCGGGCCCGGCTCGTCACCGGCACATGCGTGGCCCACCGTGGCCACGGTGCGGGTACCCGTCAGGGCATCGGCTTGAGGCACCAGCGACCAGCTCAGCAGCTGGTTGCGGCTGTCGCCTTCTTCGCAGGGTGAGTCGTAGGGCAGCGACAGCTGCCAGGTGCCGTCGACGAACTGCAGGGTCAGGTCTGGGTTGTGGGCTGACACGGCCTCGGTGTCGTTGGTGTTCAGCAGCACGGCGCGGGCGATGCAGCCGTCGGCACCGCACGACGACGTGAACGAGTACGTCGCCGACGTGTCGGCCGTGGGCCTGGGCACGCCGTTGATAGTCCGCTGTGCGCCGTTGAACTCGACACGGTACGTGCCATCCAGTGTTGGATCGGCGGCGAAGGCGGGTGCGGTGGAGGCAAGCACACCCAGGGTGGCGACGACAGCGCAACGAAGCAGCATCCGTCGAAGGTACGTCATTCGGCGGCCAGCCGGCGCTTGATCACCTTGCCGGTCGGATTGCGCGGCAGCTCGTCGACCACGATTACATCGCGCGGCACCTTGAACCTGGCGAGCCGACTCCTGACATAGTCCTTGACGTCCTGCTCTGCCAACGACGCCCCCGGCCGCACCACGACGAAGCTGCGCAGCCGCTGCCCGTACTCGTCGTCGGGCACGCCTACAACGGCGGCGTCGAGCACGTCGGGGTGGGCGGCCAGCACATCCTCGACCTCCACGGGGAACACGTTCTCGCCGCCCGAGACGATCATCTCGTCGTCACGGCCGTCGATGAAAAGCCTTCCCGCAGAGTCGAAGTGGCCGACATCCCCGCTGCTCATCAACCCGTGCATGGTGTCCTTGGTACCTCCGCCGGTGTATCCCTCGAACTGCATGCTGTTGCCGACGAAGATTCGCCCCGTCACACCGGGGGGCACCTCCCGGCCGTCGTCGTCGAAGATCTTGACGACGGCTCCGCGCACCACTCGCCCGACACAGCCCGGTTCTTCGGCAAGGTCTTCCGGCGTGGCGACGCTGCCGTACGCGACTTCGGTTGAGCCGTAGAGGTTGTAGACCACCGGCCCGAAAGTCTCCATCGCGCGCGTACACAACTCCGCGCCCAGCTGCGATCCTGCGACGAAGATGATCCGCAACGACGACAGGTCGTACCGCGCAAGCGTCTGCGGGCCGAGATCGAGAATGCGCCGCAGCATGATCGGCACCACGATCAGCGCCGAGGCACGGTGTCGCGCAATGCTTTCCAGCGTCTGCTGCGGATCGAACCGCCGGCGCACCACCAGGGTCGAGTTCATGATCAATGCGATCAACAGGTGACCGAAGCCCAGTGAGTGGAAGAGCGGCGCGCAACACTCGGTCACCTCGCCGGCGCGAAACGGCGCCTTGTCGAGCAGCCCGGCGAGCGGCAGCAGCGATCGCGGCGCGGGCCGGGTGGCGCCTTTCGGCGTGCCCGTCGTCCCACTGGTCAAGATCACGACCGTGGGCCGTGCGCCCGGTGCCGGCGGCGGCGACGGATCGCCGCGGCGGATCAACTCGTCGAGCGTGTCGGTGCCCGGGCCGTCGGCCCAGGCGCGGAATCGGCCATGGGCCACGCCGATGCCCGCCACCGTGTCTTCGTATTCCTGGTCGTACACCAGCAGCTCGGCACCTTCTCGGCGCATCACCTCGCTGATCTGATCGCCCCCGAAGTCGGTGTTGAGCAACACAACTCGTGCGCCCACCTTCATGCCCGCGAACAACGCGTCGAGCAGGCCGCGGTGGTTGCGGGCCAGAATCGCGACACCGGATCCCGGCTTCAGACCAGTCCGCCGCCACTCGTTGGCCAGTGCGTTCGACCGCGCTTCCAGCTCGCCGAACGTCAGCTGCCCGCGCTCGTCGACAAGCCCGATCGCATCGGGACTGCGCACGGCAGCCAGCGTCAGTACCGCGCCCAGCTCCCCGTAGTCGCGGACAGCGCCCACGATTCTCGCGAGCTGTGCCGGGGATAGCGGACGCAGCAGGCCGGCCCGGCCCAGTTGCACCAGCGACCACGCTTCGTCGCCGGCCCGGGTGAGGAGGCGCCGCAGCATAGTGAGCAGTGTCGTGGATGGCCGCACAAAAATGAACCCGCAGCCGGGTTGCTCAGCTGCGGGTCCGCCTTGTCCGCCGATTACGACGACTCGACCGTGTGAGCCTCGATCGACTTGGCCTTTCCGGCGCTGGTTACTTGGATGCGGCGCGGCTTGGCAGCCTCTGCCATCGGAATCGTGATCGACAGGACGCCGTTTTCGTAGGTCGCCGAAATCTTGCTCGGGTCGATGCCTTCGCCGAGTGAGAGCTGGCGCCGATACGTTCCGTAGAACCGTTCGTTCGCAAGCCACTGGACGGAGTCTTCGGCGGGTTGGGCCGTGCGATGCGCGGTGACCGTCAGCGTGCCGTTGTCGACGTTGACGTCGACCGAACCGGGGTCGACGCCGGGCAGATCGGCGGTGAGCACGTAGTGGTCGTCGACTTTGTAGAGGTCCATTGGCATGAACCGAGGACTGCGGGCCGTTCCAGACTGGCCGGTGAGCCAGCTGCGGGTAAGGGCGTCGATGTCGCTGAACGGATCAAACCGAAGCACAGCAGTCACCTCCTGGTCACCCTCAGAGCCCGCCACCCTGGCGGGCAGCCGATTCAACTGTGCACTGACAAGATTAGCACTCAAGTGCGGCGACTGCTAATACTCGACAAGAAAATTTTCGGCAAATATCGTCGGCAGCATCCGGATGGCTGCCCGTACCCGACCATCTGACCAGCTGCCGCAAGGGGCCTGCCCGATGACCGTCGTCGCCACGGACCTCGGCTCACTTCCCGTGTTCGCCGGAATTCCGACAGACGAATTGGCGCCACTGGCCGCAGAGCTCACTCCGGTGCATGCTGCCGTCGGTGACGTGCTCATGCGCCAGGGCGACAAGGCGGTGTCGTTTTTCCTCATCGCGTCGGGTGAGGTCGAGATCCGCCATACCGACGACGACGGGCACACTTTGGTGGCCTTCCTCTCCGGGGGGCTGATCGGCGAGATCGCGCTTCTGCGCAACGCCCCACGCACCGCAACCGTGGTGGCCACCGACGAGGTGCACGGCTACGTCGGGGATGAGAAGGCATTCCATCGACTTCTGGAAATCCCCGGCATCGCGCCGCAGCTGGTCCGCACGGCCAGGCAGCGGCTGGCGGCATTCGTCACGCCGATCCCGTTCGAGGCGCGCGACGGCACCGAGCTGATGCTGCGTCCGGTACTGCCCGGCGACACCCAGCGGGTGGTGCACGGGCATGTGATGTTCTCGCCGGAGACGCTGTACCGCCGCTTCCTCTCCGTGCGGACGCCCACCGCGACCGTGCTGACGTATCTGTTCGAGGTCGATTACGTCGACCATTTCGTCTGGGTGGTCACCGACGGTGCCGACGGGCCGGTGATCGCCGATGCCAGGTTCGTACGTGATCCCCACGACCCGACGCTGGCCGAGATCGCGTTCACCGTGGCCGACGAATACCAGGGCCGCGGCATCGGCACGCTGCTGTTCGCGGCGCTGGCAGTCGCCGCGCGTGTCGACGGCGTCACCCGGTTCTATGCCCGCGTGCTGGCCGACAACATGCCCGCACGGGCGCTGCTGGACCGGCTGGACGCGCCGTGGATCAGAGACGAGCCCGGCATCGTGACCGCGACGGTGGAGGTGCCGGACCCGGCCAAGCTGCCCGTAAAAGTGAAGCAGCTCAAGGCAATTCAGGACGTCGCTCGTCAGGTCATCCGCGCGTTCGAGTGACGCGTCAGTTGGCGCAGTACAGCGAGATCTGCACGGTGCGGCTGACGATCACCGGAACCAGAAACGTCGGCCCGTCTCTGCGGCCGCCCACCCGCACCGGGCGGGTGATGGTGTTCGGGTTGCGGACGCTGGTGACGACGCAGTCCCGCAGCGGCCCGCTGCCCACCCGGTCGATGTTGACCGTGTACCCCTGCTGTTCCCAGTAGTTGATGGTGTCCTGTGCCGACTGGTCGGCTGCCGCCGTCCCGGCCGGTGCCGCCACGACGACGCCTGCTGCCACCACCGCTGCGGCGAGGGACAATGCCGTGCGCACAGCCCCGCCTCCTCTTTTCGAGTACTCATGAAGTACATCGCGTTTGGGGCGCCGAACGTTCCCGAATGGCGCGGCCAATCTGTGGTATCAACGGGCGTGCGCCTGCGCCGGTTCACCCTACTGGCGGCGCTCGCGCTCGCCGCCTGCTCGGTGCCGGCACACGGCCCGTCGGCGCCGTCGACCACGGCGCCCTCGGCCGGTCAGCCGATTGTCATCGACCCGGCCAACATTCGGCGTCTGCGCGGATCGTTTCCGCCCGGCTACGAGATCTCTGAGGTGCACGGGGTGGTGTCGCCGGCTGCCTACTGGGGCCTGCAACCCGGCTGGTCCGCGGAACCGCCGGCATGTGCAGCTCTCGCGGACCCCGGCGGCGCCTCGGCAGGCGACGGCCTGTCCGGATCCGGAAGCGGCGGAATCATCTACGCGGTGGTGGCCGGCGCACCGCCGGCGAGAGGACCTGACCCCGACATCGTCGACACCTGCCGGCACTGGTCCATGACCTCCGGGCGCACTACCGCCGCAATCCAATTGTCGGGGGCCCCGGCGATCGCGGGGGTCGCGACAATCGGCATGACTGCGGCGATCCGCACCGTCGTCGAAGGCGGCACCAAGACCGACCTGCACGCCACCACCGCCACCGCGTACCTCGGCGATCACGTCGCGTTCGTCACCGTCCTCACCGATCCCGGCTCCGCCGCGTCGTCGCTGCCGCCCGATTTCGCATCGACGTTTCTGGCGCGCACCGTGGCGACGTTGCGCGGCTGAGGACTCGGCGTTCGGTACATTGCCCGGGTGCGGCGGAGGCTGGCGAGTGTCGTCGGAGTGGTGCTGATCGGGGCCTGCTCGGCCAACGGGCCCAGCGGGACAGCGACGACGACGTCGGCTGCGCCGGTCGTCGACATCAGCAAGGTGCTGTCGGTCAAGCGCAGCTTCGGCCCCGACTTCCAGGTGGTCACCACGGGGCCAGCCGGGATCGACCCGAAACTGCTTGCGCCGCAGAAGATTCCGGATGGCGTCACGTTCGACCCGGCGGCGTGCGCCCAATACGCCACCAAGCAGACCCTGCCAGCGGGACTGCAGGGCAACATGGCTGCGGTGATCGCGACGGGCCAAGGCAACCGCTTCATCGCGATCGCGTTGGAGACCTCGCAGCCGGTGCCGTTCCAGCCGCCGGCCGACAACTGCCGCCACATCGCGTTCTCCGGGCCGAACATGCGCGGCGCAGTCGACGTGGTCGACGCGCCTCACATCGACGGTACGCAAACCCTGGGTAGCAGGCGCGTGCTGGAAGCCACCGTGGGTACCACGACGGGTGCCGGGCAGTTGTACACGTTCGCGGCGTACCTCGGCAGGTACATGGTGCTGGTGACCGCCGACCCGCTGATCGTGCCGAACCAGCCGGTGGCTGCGGTGAATGTTCCTCGCGCGCAACGACTTTTCACTGACGGGGTGGCTGCGGTGCGCGGCTGATCACCGCACGCCGCGGGGCCTGAACTGAATGCTGATCCGCGGTCCGCACGGCCTGCTGGTCTTGGGCACACAGTGCTCCCAGGTGCGCTGGCACGAGCCGCCCATCACCAGGAGATCGCCGTGCGCCTGTGGCAGTCGCAGCGATGCGCCGCCGCCCTTCGGCCGCAATGCCAGCACGCGTGTGGCGCCGAGGCTGACGATGGCGACCATGGTGTCTTCGGTCCGGCTGCGGCCGATCCGGTCGCCGTGCCAAGCGACGCTGTCGTGGCCGTCGCGGTACAGGCAAAGTCCGGCAGTGGTGAACGGCTCGCCCAGTTCTGCTGCGTAGGAGTCATTGAGGCGCTCGAGCAGTTCCGCGACGCGCGGATGCGGCGGCGCTTCGGTGGTGAGGTCGTGAAAGCTGAGCAGTCGCGGGACGTCGACCACGCGGTCGTACATCGGGCGGCGTTCCGCGCGCCACGGCGTGACGGCCAGTAACTCGTCGAACAAGGCGCCGCTGTCGTGCAGCCATCCGGAGCAGACGTCGATCCACGCGCCGTCGCCGAGCATGCGGCGGTCGGCGTGCTCGAACAGCGCGGTTTGCACTGCGATCGCCATTCCGCCACTGTATCGCACGAGTGTTCGATTTCAGAGCCTGACGGCGCCTGGTCCCTGCTGGGCGAGCACGTCATCGGGATTGGAAAGGGCACAGCTCTTCAGGCTGAGGCAGCCGCAGCCGATGCAGTCCGCCAGGTTGTCGCGCAGCCGCTGAAGATGCAGGATGCGGTCGTCGAGATCTTGGCGCCATCCCGCGGAGAGTCGTGCCCAGTCCTTGCTCGTCGGCACTCGGTCGACCGGCAGCGTGGCCAATGCCTGGCGCACCTTGGCCAATGGGATACCCAGGCGCTGCGACATGCGGATGAACGCGACCCGACGCAGCGTCTCGCGCGGGTACCGGCGCTGGTTTCCCGCGGTGCGGCGGCTAGCGATCAGCCCCTGGCGCTCGTAGAAGTGCAGAGCAGAGATCGCGACGCCGCTTCGCTGGGCGAGCTCGCCGGGTGTGAGCTCATGGTCGTCCATACCACCTCAACCATAGTTGAGGGGCTACGGTGCTATCTCGTGGCTGGCGTCGCGTTGGGCGTGGATTCAGAAGTGGGCAGGCTGCGCGCGGTTATCCTGCACCGGCCCGGGCCGGAGCTGCAGCGGTTGACGCCGCGCAACAACGACGCACTGCTGTTCGACGGACTGCCGTGGGTGAGTCGTGCCCAGGAGGAACACGACGCTTTCGCCGAGCTGTTGCGCTCGCGGGGTGTCGAGGTGATGCTGCTGGCCGACCTGTTGACCGAGGCGCTGTCGAGCGGGGCCGCGCGGATGCACGGAATCGGCGCCGCCGTCGACGCTCGGCGGCTGGGACACCCTCTGGCACAAGAGCTTTCGTCTTACCTTCGGAGTCTGTCACCGAACGCGCTGGCGCGGGTGCTGATGGCCGGGATGACGTTCACGGAGCTGCCGTTCACCGCGTCGGCCGACGTATCGCTGGTTCGCCGCATGCACCACGGCGGCGACTTCGTCATCGACCCGCTGCCCAACCTGATGTTCACCCGCGACTCCTCGTTCTGGATCGGGCCGCGGGTGGCGATCACGTCGCTGGCGCTGCCGGCGCGAGTTCGTGAAACGTCGTTGACCGACATCATCTACGCCCACCATCCCAGGTTCACCGGTGTGCGGCGGGCCTACGAGTCGCACACCGCGCCCGTCGAGGGTGGCGACGTGCTGCTGTTGGCGCCGGGCGTGGTGGCGGTGGGCGTCGGGGAGCGGACCACGCCCGCGGGCGCAGAAGCGTTGGCGCGCAGCCTTTTCGACGACGGACTTGCACACACGGTGCTGGCCGTTCCGATCGCTCAGGAGCGTGCGCAGATGCACTTGGACACGGTGTGCACGATGGTGGACGTCGACGCCGTGGTGATGTACCCCAACGTCGTGCACACCTTGTCGGCCTTCACGATCACGCGCACGGAATCCGGCGTGCGGATCGCCGATGCGGAGCCGTTCATGGCGGCCGCGGCCCGTGCGATGGGCATCGATCGGCTGCGGGTGATCGACACCGGCCTGGACCCGGTCACCGCCGAACGCGAACAGTGGGACGACGGCAACAACACGCTGGCGCTGGCCCCCGGTGTGGTCGTGGCCTACGAGCGCAACACCGAAACCAATGCACGCCTTGAGGATTCGGGTATCGAAGTACTACCGATCTCAGCGTCGGAGCTGGGTACAGGCCGCGGTGGACCCCGATGCATGTCCTGCCCAGCGGCCCGGGATCCGTTGTAGCCAGAGCGCAAACTTCTGGCGTAATTTGAAATCGGGTTCGGCGGTGGAGGTGCCCGGTGAACGAAAACCCAACTGAACAAGCCAAACGTCGGGCCGAGCAGGTGGCCGCTCGCATGAAGATCACCCGCCAAGACGCCGACGAAGCTCACCGGCGGGCAGAGCATGCGCACGCCCGCGCTCGGCAAGCGCATGAATCCGCGGCCAGACTCCACGAGCAAGCGGCCAGGCTGCATCAAAGAGCTGCCGAAGCCCACGAAGTACATGCGGCCCACGAACCGCATCGTGCAGACATGCACCTGCGCACAGCAGCCCAGGAGCGCAATGCAGCGCAACGGGAGAGTGACGCCGCGGTCAGCCAATCGCGCAAGGCCGATGAGGAACAACGTGGTTAGTGCCGCTTTGCGCTCGGCCGCGACAATGGCGGCGGTGATACATACTCGGCAAACATGGTGATCCGTCGCCGCAGGCGGCCGGACAATCGGTCAACCCTTTTGCGCAGGCATGATTCGGCTTCTGGTCGATATCGATACGTCGGTTGTAACTTCGATCAGTGAAACGCGCTGCCACGTCGCGGCCATGACGGAGCTGACCGGAGGGCTTTGCTAAGCTGCCGCGAAAGCACCAACTTCTCGATGTCGCGGGGTTCAATGTGGCCAGCGGGACGCAGTGGCGCGGTGTCCGCACACCGGCGCACGTCCTCACTCTCTTTGCCGGCACGGCGGCTGTCGCGTGGGCGATCTGGCGAATTGCCGGCTGGGGCGATGCGAGCACCCGCGTAACGCTCACGTTTGCCGGTTTGATCACAGCCGGGACGTTGGCCGTGGTGTGCGCGGTGCTGGCCGCTTGGCGCGGACACGGCCGGCAGAGGTTTGCGTGGCTGCTGTGGGCGGTCGCGTTCGCCGGCTGGACGCTCAGTATCGGGTCGTGGGCACACGAGCACGCACCGAAGGGCGCCTCCGCGCCGTTGTTCCCGTCGCCCTTGTTCGGCATTACGATGCTGCCGATCCTCAGCTGTGCCGCACTGATGGCCTTTCCGTTCGGGCATGCCGGCCGATCACGCTGGCGGATTTTTCTGGACGGGATACTCGTCGAAAGCTCGCTGTTCTTGGTCAGTTGGGTGTTCGTCCTCAACGATCTGTACACCTCCGGTCGGGTCGATCCGGTTGCGCTCAATGCCGGGTTGTTCGCTTCCATGGCCGGCATCGTCACCGTCACCGTCGCCGTCTTGCTCTTGGTGCGCGCCCGCAGCGGGCAGCGCCTGAGGCTCGGGCTGCTCGTCACTGCGAGCGTGGCAATGGCTGCGTCGGACAACTGGTTTCTGGGATTGATCGCTGCGGGCAGAGAGGATCTGGACGGACCCGTAGCCTTGGGCTGGTTCATGGGCATGCTGCTGTTCGCTGGTACGGCGGTTGTGCGGCCGCCCGTACGCCCGGTGGTCTCCGCGGCGGGACCCTTGCTGCCGCCGGTTATTTCGTCGTGGCTGCCGTATATTCCGGCTGCCGCGGCCGGGGCGGTTGCCACAGTGGCTTACCGCACCGCGGTTGTTCCCAATGCCGCCCTGGTCGCGACGATCGTGATGACGAGCAGCCTTTTCGCCAGACAGTTCATGACCGTTTCGGAGAACCGTCGTCTGCTGCAGCGGGTCGCTGAACAGGCGCTGCACGATCCGCTCACTGGGCTGGCCAACCGAGCGCTGTTCCGCGATCGCCTGGCGCATGCCGTCGCACGGCACAACGTGGAGCGTAATGCGATTTCGGTGATGCTGATCGATCTCGACGACTTCAAGATGGTCAACGATCACATGGGGCATTCGGCCGGTGACCTGGTGCTGGTGCAGACCGCGCATCGGCTCGTAAGCTTTCTCCTTCCCACCGACACCGTGGCACGTGTCGGCGGCGACGAATTCGCTGTGCTGATCGAAGGTGAGGTTGGCCGCGCGCATCTGGTGGCGTATCGCATAGTCGAGGCGTTCGACCGGCCGTTCGTGGTCGCCGGTGAAGAGGTCACAGTCAAACCCAGCGTCGGGCTTGCGGTGGCGCCCCGCGGAAAGCTCGTCGACTCCCCAGAGGTATTGCTCAACCACGCCGACATTGCGATGCGTACCGTCAAGCGTTCGCGACTCGGTAACCTGCAGATCTTCACCAACGAGCTGACCTCCGACACGGACCAGAACCATGCCCGGAACGCGAGGAACGGCGGCGGATCCGCAGCGGTGCGCTTGCTGGGTGAACTGCGCAACGCGATCGAAAATCGCACGCTGACAATGGTTTATCAACCCAAGGTGAACCTGCGGACCGATCAGATCGTCGGCGTGGAAGCGCTCGTCCGGTGGCCACACCTCAAGCGGGGCCTGATCGAGCCGGAGAACTTCCTGGCGCTGGTCCGCCAGCACGGCCTGATGCGAGACCTGTCCGATCTTGTCATCGCCACAGCGCTCGATGACGCCGCGCAGTGGCACGGCCTCGGACAGCGCATCCCCGTGGCGGTCAACCTGTTCCCGCCGCTGTTCGCCGACACCCGGCTGCCTAGGCGCATTGCCGACGAACTCAGCAGCCGCAACCTCGGGCCGGAATCACTTGTCCTGGAGATCACCGAAGACCTGCTTATCGACGAAATGAAAACGACCGCAAGCATTCTGGCGAATCTGCGCCAGGGCGGTGTTCGTATCGTGCTCGACGATTTCGGCAGCGGCTACTCGGCGCTGCGTTACCTTCGTGAGCTTCCGATCGACGAGATCAAACTCGAGAAACGTTTCATTGCAGCTATTCTGGATGACCCGCGGACAGCGGCGATCGTGCGCGCGGTGATCAACTTGGCGCACACCCTCAACCTGTCGACTGTGGCGGAGGGTGTCGAAGACGCCGAAACCGCCGACCGGCTGAGAGAATTCGGGTGCGAGATGGCCCAGGGTTACCTTTTCAGTCCGCCGCTCACCGCGCCGGCGCTTCACGAGCTGTTTGTGTCCAGCACCTCGCCGGCGGTTTCCTAGCAACCGGGCGGTCGACCGACCCGCGACCTCACGCGTGCTGAGATTGGTTGCCCCCGTTACGTTTCGCGACGTACATCGCGGCATCGGCCGCAGCGATGAGCTGCTCGATGAGCTCAGCGTGCGCCAGCCTGGCGGCTCCCGGTAACACCGCAGAGCTGAGCCCGATGCTGGCGGTGATGCCGAACGACAGGCCCGAGATGGCGTCACGCAAGCGGTCGGCAAGGTGCAGCGCGTTCGGTGACTCGCCATATAGCGCGATGAGAAACTCTTCGCCACCGGCGCGGCACAGGACCGCGCCGGGCGGGCTGTGATCTCGCAGCAGCTCGGCGACCGCGCGCAGGGCGCGGTCGCCGACGGGGTGACCGTGGTTGTCGTTGACGCTCTTGAAGTCGTCGATGTCGATCAAGAGCACCGCCAGCCCGGTGTCGTCCGGTCGCGCGTCGGCCAGCCGGCTGCTGACGGTGTCGACGAACGCCCGCCGGTTCAACAGCCCGGTGAGCGGATCTTCGTCGGACCGTGCGGCGTAGCGGCTCATCGCACCCGCCAAGCCGCGAATCACCAGCGGTACCGACACGTTGAGGAACCAGATCACCCAGAACGCCGCCGAGGCCGTCGCTACGTCGACATCGCGAGCCAGCCGAAACGCCGCGACCGTGGCGGTCAGCACCGCCACCGAGAAGTTGAACAGCAGGACTCTGGGGCTGTGGAAAAAGGCGATGTATCCACCGGTGATCGCCGTTGCAGTGGCAGCCAGGGCCGCCACGGCGGCGCTGGGTTGCGTGAGGCTCCATCCTGCGATGCACACTGTGCCGGCCACCGCGGCGAATTGCGATTGGCGGCGGGTCGGCCACCTCGTGAGCCAGAAAGCCGTCATGCTCACGGTGAAGAGGACGGTGACGATACTCAGGACGGTTGCCGGAGTGCCGGCGTCGCGGTCGGTGGCCAAGGCCGTGACGGGCACCAGCGACGACGTGGCCACGACCACCGCCATGATCGACTGTGCAGAGCTCTGCAGCTTGCGCTGACGCAGAAACGCCGTCATGCGGGCGAACTGGTCGGGCCGACCCAGCCAGCCTCTCACTCGTGACATTCGACGCCGTCTCCGCTCGGTCATCAGACCGTACAGCTAACTCAACGATCAATAAGATACGTGATCTGTGCATTTGCTAGATCACTAATTTCGGTCCGTGACGCGCCCATGCCCAAATTTGGTAAAGCAATCCCACCTTCGGGAATACCTGCAGTTCTGATGGATACGGCGACTGCCGAAAGGGCATGTTTCGACAGTCGCGATAAACCTACCCTTCGAAGTTTATTTGCTGCCGCAAACACCGTAGATGCGAGTAGCGAACTGGCGCCATGACGCGATCAGCGCCAGCTCGGCAGCCAGATCTCCATGTTCCACGTCGCCTGCGAGATCGGAATGCCGGTGAGGATCGGGAACAGCCAGGTGAAGTTCGCGATCACCGCAGCGACGTAGAAGCTGGCGACCAGCAGCCCGAGCGTGCGCCGCTCGCGGGACTGACCCGGCGCATACAGGATGTCGCCGAGGATCAGCGCGATCATGATGACCAGAAACGGCGCCATCGGCGCGGCGTAGAAGAAGTACATCTGGCGGCCGATGTCGGCAAACCACGGCAGCCAGCCCGCGCAGTAGCCGACCAGTGCTGCGCCATACCGCCAATCATGTTTGACCGCAGCGCGCCACAGCGCCCAGAGCAGCACCGGCAGCGCGATCCACCACAAGGCCGGCGTGCCGACCATCATCACCGCCTTGACGCATGACTGCGCACCGCAGCCGGAAATGTTCTGCTGGTCGATCGCATACAGCACCGGCCGCAGCGACATCGGCCATGCCCACGGTTTCGATTCCCACGGGTGATAGTTGCCCGCCGCGTTGGTCAAGCCCGCGTGAAAGTTGTAGACGCCGTAGGTGTAGTGCCACAGCGAGCGGATCGCGTCGGGCAACAGCCCGCCCGGCCCGATCGACCGGCCCACCTCGTAGCGGTTGATCGCCGTCTCGGACGCGAACCACGGCGCATACGACGCCATGTACACCGCGAATGCAATGAGCCACATCGCGTATAGCGTTGGCGCGGTGTCGCGGCGCAGCACACCGAGCCACGGCCGCGGCACCTGATACTGCCGGCGCGCGGCCACGTCGAACGCCAGCGACAGCGCGGCGAAGAACACCATGAAATACAGCCCCGACCACTTGGTGGCGAAAGCCAATCCCAGCAGTACGCCTGCGCCGAAGCGCCACCACCTCACGCCAAACCTTGGCCCCCAAGGGGTTTCGGCGATGCGTCCCTCGGTGAACGCGACATGCATGCGGGCGCGCATCTGGTCACGGTCGACCATCAGCGCTGCGAACGCCGCGACCACGAACGTAGCGAGGAAACCGTCCAGAAGCGCGGTGCGCGCGGAGACGAAACTGACGCCGTCGGCGATGATCAGCAGTCCCGCGATACCGCCGACCAAGGTCGAGCGGCTCAGCCGACGGGCGATCCGCGCCACCAGCACCACCAGAACCACCCCGGCCAGTGCGCCGCTGAACCGCCAGCCCCAGCCGTTGTAGCCGAAGATCGCCTCTCCGACCGCGATGAGCATCTTGCCCATCGGCGGGTGCACCACCAGCCCGTAGCCCGGATTGTCCTCGACGCCGCCGTTGTGCAACATCTGCCAGGCCTGCGGCGCGTAGTGCTTCTCGTCGAAGATCGGCGTTCCGGCGTCGGTGGGATAGCCGAGGCTGACGAACCGCGTGATCGCGGCGAGCGCGGCGACGACGGCCGTCATCGCCCAGCCTTGCAGCCGGTCGGTCGGGCCGAAGTCGGCGACCGGCGCCGTCGGCCCTGGGCTGATTATGGGCGCCTCGCGGTCGTCGGTGCGCGGTTGGACGTCAGCCACGGTCACATCGGCGATCGTAGGCTGTCGGCATGGGCGGCCGACTGTTGCTGGGCGCGACACCGCTGGGGCAGCCGGCCGACGCGTCGGCCCGCCTGGTGTCCGCGCTCGGTTCCGCCGATGTCGTGGCCGCCGAGGACACCCGCCGCGTGCGTACGCTGGCCACCGCGCTCGGAGTTCGGATCCCCGGTCGGGTGGTAAGCCTGTTCGACCAGAACGAGGCGGCCCGGGTGCCTGCGCTGGTCGCGGACATGAAGGCAGGCGCCACCGTACTGGCCGTCACCGACGCCGGCATGCCGCTGGTCAGCGATCCCGGCTATCGGCTGGTGACAGCGTGCATTGCCGCGGACATTCCGCTCACCTGCTTGCCCGGCCCGTCGGCGGTGACCACGGCGCTGGCGGTGTCGGGACTGCCGTCGGAGCGGTTCTGCTTCGAAGGGTTCGCGCCGCGCCGACCGGGCGCCCGCCGAGCATGGCTGGCGGGGCTGGCGGCCGAGCAGCGCACATGTGTCTTCTTCGAGTCACCGCGGCGGCTGGCGGCCTGCCTGGCTGATGCGGCCGAAGAGCTCGCCCCGTCGCGGCGGGCGGTCGTCTGCCGGGAGCTGACCAAGGTGCACGAGGAAGTGGTGCGCGGGTCGCTGGCGGAGCTGGCCGAGTGGGCGACGCACGGAGTGCTGGGGGAGATCACGGTCGTGCTGGCGGGCTCGCAGCCGCAAGCTGACGTGGTCGCGTTGGTTGCCGAAGTGGCTGCGCTCGTGGACGCCGGCGCTCGGGTGAAAGATGCCTGCGCCGAGGTGGTCTCCGCGAATCCCGGCGCGCCGTCGCGTCGCGAGCTCTACGACGCATTCCTGCGGGCGAGGGGTTGACCAAGCCCGAGGATCGGAGCTGCCTTGTGCAGGCACTCCTGCCATTCGGCGTCTGGATCTGAGTCTGCGGTGATCCCGCCGCCCACCCCGAGCACGGCGCCACCGTCGGCGGCGAACTCCACCGTGCGGATCGCGACGTTGAGTTCAGTGCCGGCCAGTGGTGACGCGAAACCGATTGTGCCGCAGAAGATCCCGCGCCGTCGCGGCTCCCATTTCGTCAACAGCTGGCGCGCCCTGGTTTTCGGCGTGCCCGTGACCGACGCCGGCGGGAACGTCGCATCCAGGACGGCTGCCATCGGCACGTCGCGGTCCACCTCGGCCGTGACCGTCGACACCAGATGCCACACGCCCGGGGCCGGCTGCACCACCAGAAGCTCTGGGACGGTGACTGTTCCGTTGACGGCGACCCGGCTCAGGTCGTTGCGGACGAGATCGACGATCATGATGTTCTCGGCGACATCCTTGACCGACGTGCGCAGCGCCGACGGGTCCGCATGCCGCGGCAGCGTGCCCTTGATCGGACTCGACGCCAACGCGGTACCGCGCCGCCGCAGAAACAATTCCGGCGACAGCGACGCCACCGCGCCCCACTCGCCGGACACGAAAGCTGCACGGGCGGGACGCGTGCGGGCGACCGCGTCGGCGAAGAAGTCGACGGGCCTGCCGACAACTCTGCCGGCGAATTGCGTGCAGACGCATGCTTGGTAGATCTCGCCCGCGGCAATGGCCTCCAGGCATGCGTGCACCCCGTGCGTGTGCGCGTCGCGGTCGGCTTCGCGCCATTCGACGTGGCCGGGCCCGGGCGCAACGGGTGACCGCAAAGCCTCGGCGATCCAGGCGGGAAGCCTTGTGCCTGAGAGGCATTCGTACCACCAGACCCCGTCACGGTCCTGGCGCAGCACGCTGTCCGTCCAACTGCCGGCCGCCTCGGGAATGCGCGGGCCGAGACCGTCCGAGCCGGCATCGGGGTAGGAGAGGTAGCTGAGCCAGCCGCCGCCGATGGCGTCGCCATGCGAACCCGGCGCCACGGTGAAGACGTCGCGGCGTCCGACGGGCGCGGCCTGCAGCTGTGGTGCGATGACCGCCCGGGAGCCGAACCAGTCGCCGAGCAGCGCGGCCGGATGTCCGCGACGTGAGAGAGCTCGCAGCACCGCCGGCGCGTCGCCCAGGTCACCGAGCCGCTCGATCCGCATGCCCGCAAGCCTGACGTGCCGGGAGAGCAGACGCAAAGTCAGCGGCTGATCGCCCGCGGCACGTCGATACCGGCCAGCTTGTCGGGATTGCGCATCACGTAGAAGTGCGTGATGCGCCCGTCGACGATCTCCACAGTGACCAGCCCTTCGAAGTTGTCACCGAGATACAGCTTCAGCGCCGGGGCGTTGTTGTACATCGCCGGTTCCAGTCGCCCGTTCTCGCCGCCCAGGCGGATCAAACCCATGACCAGTCGGGCGACGCGTTCGGCACCACTCACCGGCCGCCGTGCAGCGCTGACCTTGCCTGCGCTGTCGGCGGTCCACACCACGTCCGGCGCCAGTAGCTGCAGCAAGCCGTCGACGTCGCCGGTGGCTGCGGCGGTGAAGAACCGGGTCGTGATCTCCATCGACAGTTGCGGATCGACGGGCTCGAACCGCTTGCGCCGCGACTGCACGTGCTCGCGTGCCCGGTGCGCAATCTGGCGCACCGTCGACACCGATTTGCCGACGGCAGAAGCGATTTCGTCATAGTCGAAGCCGAACACCTCCCGCAAGACGAACACCGCGCGCTCGTCGGGACCGAGGGTCTCCAGCACCACCAGCATCGCCATCGACACCGACTCGGCCAGGACCACATCAGAGGACGGGTCGCTGGTGTCCAGCAGGAGCGGCTCGGGCAGCCACGGGCCGACATAGTCCTCGCGCCTGCGTGACTGGGCCCGCAGCGCGTTGAGGGCTTGCCGGGTCACGAGCTGGGCGAGGTAGGCCTTGGTGTCGTGCACCGTGGTCAGGTCTACCTCGGCCCAGCGCAGATAACTCTCCTGCAGCACGTCGTCGGCTTCTGTTGCGGTGCCGAGGATTTCGTAGGCAATCGTGAACAGCAGCGGCCGCAACAGGGTGAACCGCTCGGCGCGCTCGTCGACCGCGTGCTGGGCACGCGAATCATCGTGGGTCATGGCAGCGAAATCGGTTCTGCCGCAGGCCGCTTGCCGCCGCGCAGCCAGAACGCCGAGCCGGGTTTGCGGGCTTCCCGCGCGATTCCCCGCACGGTGCCCTTGCAGATCATCTCCTTGACCGTCGCGGCCACGCGGCCGCCGAGATACAAGCGCCGCGGAGTGTCGTCGGCGTGGGTGAGCTGGAACGTCCCCAGCGACCGGCCCAAGCTGAGGCACTGCCCGACGAACGCCTGGTCGATTACCGCGGGCGCCTCGCCGGCGATCCGGCTGAGCACTGTGTTGGCCGCCTGTGCGCCCAGCGGCCCGGCGGCCTGGCAGCTCATTCGCAGCGGCTGACCCGACGGCGCGGCCGCATCACCTGCAGCGACGATCCGCCGGTCGTCGATGCTCGTCAGCGTCTCGTCGGTGAGCAGACGGCCCACCGCGTCGGTGCTGAGTCCGCTGCGCGCCGCCAGATCCGGCACATCGAAACCGGCGGTCCAGATCGTCACGGCGCTGGGCAACTCGACGCCATCCTCGAGCACCACCCGGTGCTCGTCCACCTCCACCACCGCGGTGCCTTGCAGAACCCGAACGCCGAGACGGTCGAGCTGGCGGGCCACCGACCGGCGCGCGGCGTCGCCCAGCGACGGCCCCAGCGTCGGACCGCAGATCAGCGTCACGGCGGCCCCAGGGCGCTGATCGGCGAGCTCGGCGGCCATCTCGATGCCGGTGAGGCCACCACCGACCACGCACACCGGCGCGTGGGGATGCAGGTTCTCGATCCGCTCGCGCAGGCGCTGTGCATGGTCGAAATCGCTTACTTGCCAAGCGAACTCAGAAGCTCCGGGCACACTCGGCTGGGCACCGGTGCTGCCTACGGCGTAGATCAGGTAGTCGTAGCGCAGTGCACTGCCCGACGCCAGCTTCACCGCTTGGGCGTCGCGGTCGATCTCGGTGGCGGTGTCGACGACGAGATGCGCCTTCGGGTTCAGCAGCTCGCCGTAGTCGACGGTCGCCGGGCCCGAGTTGGCCACGAACTGGTGCAACCGGATGCGTTCGACGAAGTGCGGGCGCGGGTTCACCAGGCTGACGGTGACGTCGTTGCGCATGTACAGATGATTCGCCGCGATGGTTCCGGCGTAGCCGCCGCCGATCACGACAACTGAGATGGGAGTGTTCGAGTTGGTCATGCCCTCCAGACACCGGCCCGCGCCCGGACGTGACACGTTGTGACCCACATCTCACTCGGCCTGGTAGCGCGGGAACACGCCCGTCGGCGCCGGCAGCGCGGTTCCCGGCGCCAACCGCGTGCCGATCGCGGCGAACGAGCGGGCATCGGCAGGCTGGCCGAGCAGGTCCAAAAGCTTGTCGGCCGAGTCGGGCATCACCGGCTGCACCAGCAGTGCGGCGATCCGCACCACCTCCAGCGTCGTGTACAGCACGGTGCCGAACCGCGCGTGGTCTGCCTGCGCCTCGGACTTGCGCAGCACCCACGGCTGCTGCGCCGAGAAGTACTTGTTTGCCGCACCCAGCACCAGCCAGATCGCTTCGAGCGCAAGGTGCATGGCCGGCACCTCGAAGTGCGCGCGGACCCGCTCGAGCAGCCCGTCGGCGGCCGCCAGCAGTTCGCGGTCGTCGTGGGTGAACGCCACCGGCTCCGGCACCACGCCGTCGAGGTTTTTGGCCACCATCGACAGCGAGCGTTGGGCGAGGTTGCCCAACTCGTTGGCCAAATCGGCGTTGACGCGGGTGATGATCGCGTCGTCGCTGTAACTGCCGTCCTGACCGAACGGCACCTCGCGCAAGAGGAAATACCGCACCTGGTCCACTCCGAACTCGTCGATCAGCGCGACCGGGTCGACGACGTTGCCCACCGACTTGCTCATCTTCGTGCCACGGTTGAGCAGGTGGCCGTGCGCGAAAACCCTTCGGGGCAGCTCGATTCCGGCCGACATGAGAAACGCCGGCCAGTACACCGCATGAAACCGGATGATGTCCTTACCGATCATATGCAGATCGGCCGGCCAGAACGTCTGGAACAACTCCGATGACGTATCGGGAAACCCAACGCCCGTAAGGTAATTCGTCAATGCGTCCACCCACACGTACATGACGTGTTCGGGGTGGTCGGGCACCTGCACGCCCCAATCGAACGAGGTGCGGGAGATCGACAGGTCGCGCAGTCCGCCCGAGACGAAGCTGATTACCTCGTTGCGGCGCACCTCAGGGCCGATGAACTCCGGATGGGCTTCGTAATGGGCCAGGAGTTTGTCCGCGTATGCCGACAGTCGGAAGAAATACGTCTGCTCCTCGGTCCACACCACCGGCGCGCCGTTTTCGACCGCTACGCGGGTGCCGTCCGGTTCCAGCCTCGTCTCGCTCTCGCTGAGGTAGTTCTCGTCGCGCACGGAGTACCAGCCCGCATACGAGCCTAGATAGATGTCGCCGGCGTCCACCATCCGCTGCCAGATCGCCTTCGACGCTTCCAAGTGATCGGGGTCCGTGGTCCTGATGAACCGGTCGTACGACAGGTTGAGCTTGTCGTACAGCTGTTGGAACACGTCCGAATTTCGCCGGGCCAGCTGCGCAGTGGGCAGTCCCTCGGCCGCGGCGGCCTCGGCCATCTTCAGCCCGTGCTCGTCGGTGCCGGTGAGGAACCGGACATGGTAGCCGTCGAGCCGTTTGAACCGCGCGATGGCGTCGGTGGCGATCTTCTCGTAGGCATGCCCGATATGCGGCGCCCCGTTCGGGTAGTCGATCGCGGTGGTCACATAGAAAGGCCTCATTATCTGATCACAATATGGTGTGCCAGTCAGTCGTTCTTGTCCCGCGCCGCCGCCGCCTGAGCCGCTGAGCCCGCTGGTCGACGCCCATACGCACTTGGACGCGTGCGGGGCCAGTGATCCCGACGACGTGCGCCAGATCGTCGACCGCGCCGAGGCGGTGGGCGTCGCGGCCGTCGTCACGATTGCCGACGACCTCGCCTCTGCGCGGTGGGTGGTGGACGCCGCCCACGCCGATTCCCGCGTGTACGCCGCGGTCGCGCTGCACCCCACCCGCGCTGACGCGCTCACCGAGGCGGCCCGCGCGCAGATCGAGTCGCTGGCCCGCGACGAGCGGGTGGTGGCGGTCGGCGAGACCGGCCTCGACCTGTATTGGCCAGGCCGGCTGCACGGGTGTGCCGAACCGGCAGTGCAGCGCGAGGCCTTCGCATGGCACATCGACGTGGCCAAGCGACTGGGCAAGCCGCTGATGATCCACAACCGCGACGCCGACCGGCAGGTGCTCGACGTGCTGCGGGCCGAGGGCGCCCCGGACACCGTGATCTTCCACTGCTTCTCCTCCGATGCGGCGATGGCGCGCGAATGCGTGGATGCCGGCTGGGTGCTGAGCCTGTCCGGAACCGTGAGTTTCAAGAACGCCGCCGCGCTGCACGAGGCGGCGCAGCTGATCCCCGCCGAGCAGCTGCTCGTCGAAACCGACGCGCCGTTTCTGACTCCGCATCCCTACCGGGGCGCGCCCAACGAGCCGTACTGCCTGCCATACACCGTGCGGGCGCTCGCCGAGTTGACGGGCCGCCCGGCCGAAGAAATTGCGGCATCGACGACAGCAAACGCGCGGCGGGTGTACGGGCTGCCCGAAGAAGATTAGCCAGGCTATTGCCGCGGGCAGCCCTCAACTGCACAAACAGCGGTATTGATGGCAGCAAACACCTAGCGACGCGCGTCGGTTGTCCGCGGCTGGCCCAATCCGTCCGCAACACAACGCATCTGAACTCGGGATGTGACTCATGCCTCAACCGGCGCTTCAGATTTGCCTCAGGTATGGCTCTTCGTTACCGTCTTGTGATCATGATTCGGCCCGAGCGGCCTAGCAAATGACGCCGACAGTCGGGATAGACGACTCTTGAACGTTCTGACCAAGCTGTACCAAAGCAATTCACCTGTGTTGCGCGCCCTCGTCGGCGCGCTTTTGCTGACATTGGCCTTCGGCGGAAGCTACGCCGTGGCGGCACACAAGACCGTCACTTTGGACGTCGACGGCTCCCCGGTGACCGTGTCGACGATGAAGTCGCGGGTGATCGACGTCGTCCGCGAGAACGGCTTCACGGTGGGTGAGCGCGACGACCTGTACCCCGCAGCCGACCAGCCCGTCAACGACGCCGACAGGATCGTGCTGCACCGCAGCCGCCCGCTGCAGGTGTCGCTGGACGGTGGTGAGAGCCACCAGCTGTGGACCACCGCGGCGACGGTCGACGAGGCGCTGCAGCAGCTGTCGCTGTCCGACGCGGCGCCCGCGGCGGCGTCGCGGTCAAGCCGGCTGCCGCTGGCAGGCATGGCGCTGCCGGTGGTCAGCCCCAAGAACGTGCACCTCGACGACGGCGGGGTGATGACCGATCGTCGGCTGGCCGCACCGACCGTCGGTGAGCTGCTGACCGCGGCCGGGGCGCCGCTGGAGCAGGCCGACAAGGTGGTGCCGCCGCCGTCGACCCCGGTCACCGAGGGGATGACCGTGGTCGTCACGAGGATTCGGATGCAGAAGGTCACCGAGCGGGTGCCGCTGCCGCCGCCGGCGCAGAAGATCCCGGATCCCGAGATGAACATGAGCCGGCAGGTGGTCGACGATCCGGGTGCCCCGGGGGAGCAGGACGTCACGTTCGCGGTGTCACTGGTCAACGGTGTGGAAACCGGGCGGCTCCCAGTAGCCAACGAGGTGATCACGCCGGCGCGGCCGTCGGTGCTGCGGGTGGGCGCGAAACCCGGCACAGAGGTACCGCCGGTGTCCAACGGCGCCGCCTGGGATGCGCTGGCGTCCTGTGAGGCGGGCGGCAACTGGGCGATCAACACCGGCAACGGCTTCTACGGCGGCGTGCAGTTCGACCAGAACACCTGGGAACGCAACGGCGGCCTGCGCTACGCGCCGCGCGCTGATTTGGCGACCCGTGAGGAGCAGATCGCGATCGCGTCGGTGACCCAGCAGCGGCAGGGCTGGGGCGCTTGGCCGGTGTGTAGCGGACGCATCGGGGCCCGCTGACCATCCGGCTGCTGGGCCGCACCGAAATCCGCAGGCTGGCCAAAGAGCTCGACTTTCGTCCCCGAAAGTCGTTGGGCCAGAACTTCGTTCACGACGCCAACACGGTCCGCCGGATCGTGAGCGCGGCAGGCGTGGGACAGGGCGACCATGTTGTGGAGGTGGGCCCGGGATTGGGCTCGCTGACGCTGGGCCTGCTCGACAAGGGTGCCACGGTGACGGCGGTGGAGATCGACCCGCTGCTCGCCGAGCGACTGCCGCTGACCGTGGCCGAGCACGCCCCCGCCGAAGCCGAGGGGCTGAGCGTGCGCAACCAAGACATCCTGACGCTGCGCCGCGGCGAGCTCGAGAGTGAACCGTTCGGCCTGCCCAGCGCACTGGTGGCGAACCTTCCCTACAACATCGCGGTGCCGGCGCTGCTGCACCTGCTCGCAGAGTTCCCGTCCATCCGCGTGGTGATGGTCATGGTGCAAGCCGAAGTGGCCGAGCGGTTGGGCGCCGAGCCGGGCAGCAAGGAATACGGAACCCCCAGCGTCAAGGCCCGATTCTTCGGCCGAGTCCGCCGCTGCGGGACGGTGTCGCCCACAGTGTTCTGGCCGATCCCACGCGTCTACTCCGGGTTGGTGCGCATCGACCGCTACGACACCGCACCGTGGCCCACCGATGACGTCTTCCGCCGCGAGGTGTTCAAGTTGGTCGACATCGCGTTCGCGCAGCGCCGCAAGACAGTGCGCAACGCGTTCGCGGAATGGGCCGGCTCGGGCAACGAGTCGGCGCGCCGGCTGCTAGCGGCCAGCATCGACCCCGCCCGTCGCGGTGAGACACTGGGCATCGCCGATTTCGTGCGGCTTCTGCAGCGCTCCGGCCTGCCCGAATCTACGAACGGCTGAGGATCCGCACGACGGCGCCGACGAACTCGGCGCAGGTCGGGTAGCGCAGCTCGGGATCCTTGGCCATCGCCTTGCCGATCACACCGTCGAACGCTCGAGGCAGCCACGGGTATGTGCGAGACGGATACGGCGGCGGTGTGGTCAAGTGGGCCTTCGCGAGCTCTGCCGGCGTAGCAGCCGCGAAAGGCGGTGCGCCGGTCAACAATTCGACGGCCGTGCAGGCCAACGCGTATTCGTCGGTGGCTGCCGACGGCGACCGGCCGCGCAGCATTTCCGGCGCCAGGTAGGGCAGCGACGCCAGCAGCGGCTGCGGCCGTTTGCGGTTGTCCTCGGCGACGGCGTACGCGACACCGAAGTCGATGAGCACCGTGCCGCCATCCGAGAATGGCTGATGCACAAGCAGATTGGACGGCTTGACGTCGCAATGCACGATCCCGCACCGATGCACGTAGTCCAGCGCGTCGGCGACTTGCTGCATCGCGGTGAGCCGGTCGGCGAGCCGTTGCAGCGCCATCGCGGTGCCGCCGTCCACCAGTTGCATTGCCAGCCAATAGTCCCCGCGCCGATACACCGACACCACGTGAGGATGGCTGAGCTGGCGGGCGAAGTCGAACTCGCGTTGCAGCCGCGTGGTCTCTGCCGGACCGCGGCGATCCTCGGCGAGCACCTTCAGCGCCACCGTGCGGCCCGCGTCGTCGTGCGCCCGGTACACCGCGGCGGAGCCGCCACGGCCGAGGAGGTCCTCGACGCGATAGCCCTCGAACGTCTGCCCAGGGCACAGCACCGCCTCAGCGTATGCCGGTGGCTCGTTTGCCCTCGCCGAGTTGCGGGTACCGACCACACCAAGGAGTGGTGCAGACGGTCGAGGGGTGCGTCTGGCCACTCTTTTCCATGTGCTCGGCCATATCGGCGTCTTCACGGTGTCGTGGCGGATCGTCGTCGCGCGTTAGTCTCTTGCCGTGTCCGACGGCAGCACCGCGCCCGAATGGGTGGCCACCGGTTCTGTCACAGTGCGAGTGCCGGGCAAGGTCAACCTCTTCCTGTCCGTCGGGGACCGTCGCGACGACGGCTACCACGAACTGACCACTGTGTTCCACGCGGTGTCCCTGCTCGACGAGGTGACGGTGCGCAACGCCGACACGCTGACGCTGGAGATCACCGGCGAAGGCGCCGACTCGCTGCCGGCCGACGAGCGCAACCTGGCCTGGCAGGCCGCCGAGCTGATGGCCGAGCACGTCGGCCGCTCACCGGACGTCGAAATCTCGATCGAAAAGTCGATCCCCGTCGCGGGGGGCATGGCCGGCGGCAGCGCCGACGCCGCCGCGGTGCTGGTGGCGATGAACAACCTGTGGGAGGTCGGCGTGCCGCGGCGGGACCTGCACGCGCTGGCCGCCAAGCTGGGCAGCGACGTGCCGTTCGCGCTGCACGGAGGCACCGCGCTGGGCACCGGCCGGGGCGAAGAACTCGCCACGGTGCTTGCCCGCACCACTTTCCATTGGGTGCTGGCGTTCTCGGCCAGTGGGTTGTCGACGGCGAAGGTGTTCTCCGAGATGGACCGGCTACGCAGCGCCGGCGATCCGCCGCGACTGGGCGAACCGGAGCCGCTGCTGGCGGCGCTGGCCGCCGGCGACCCGAGGCGGCTGGCGCCGCTGTTGGGTAACGACCTGCAGGCCGCGGCGATCAGCCTCCAGCCGGGCCTGCGCCGCACCCTGCGGGCCGGCGTCGAGGCGGGTGCCCTGGCGGGAATCGTGTCCGGGTCCGGGCCGACGTGTGCATTCCTGTGCCCGACGGCCGCGTCCGCGGTGGACGTCGGGACGCAACTGGCCGGGGCGGGAGTCTGCAGGACGGTGCGGGTAGCCAGCGGGCCCGTGCAGGGGGCGCGGGTGGTCCCGGCACCGACGCATGGGCTGTGACGCACTTCTCAAAACTGCGTCGGGTTTGCCGCTTAGTCTAAGAGGAGTTTAAGATCATCGGCGGTGTACGTCAGCGGTCCGGCTTGCCTCATGTGGTCGCCCATCCAACGCGCGGGTGGGCGATCGTCATACCTTGGGTCCGCAGCGCGGAAAAGATCACGGACTCGCAACCGAACCGCTGCGCAATCGTATGCGCGCGCCTGCTGCCAAGGGCCATCTAGCAGGCGCAACATTGATGCCCGGGCGTTTGCGCCTGAGCCGGCGGGTGCCGAACCCAGGAGGTCGTCGTGAGCAGATTCACCGAGAAGATGTACCGCAACGCCCTGAGCACCACCCGGGGCATGGTGACGGGTGAACCGCATGCTCCGGTCCGCCACACCTGGGGCGAGGTACACGAGAAGGCCCGGCGGATCGCGGGCGGTTTGGCCGCGGCCGGCATCGGGCACGGTGACGCGGTCGGCGTGCTGGCCGGCGCCCCGGTGGAGATCGCGCCGACCGCACAGGCGTTGTGGATGCGCGGCGCCAGCCTGACGATGCTGCACCAGCCCACCCCGCGCACCGACCTGGCGATGTGGGCGCTGGACACCACCACCGTCATCGACATGATCGAGGCCAAGGCCGTCGTGGTCTCCGAGCCGTTCCTGGCAGCGATCCCGGTGCTTGAGGACCGCGGCGTCAAGGTGCTTACCGTTGACAGCCTGCTGGAAGCCGCACCGATCGATCCGGTGGACACCAGCGAGGACGACGTCGCGCTCATGCAGCTGACCTCGGGATCCACCGGGTCGCCCAAGGCCGTGGTGATCACCCACCGCAACATCTATTCCAACGCCGAGGCGATGTTCATCGGCGCGAAGTACGACGTCGACAACGACGTGATGGTCAGTTGGCTGCCGTGCTTCCACGACATGGGCATGATCGGATTCCTCACGGTGCCAATGTATTTCGGCGCCGAGCTGGTCAAGGTCACCCCGTTGGACTTCCTGCGCGACACGCTGCTGTGGGCCCGGCTGATCGACAAGTACAAGGGCACCATGACCGCCGCGCCGAACTTCGCGTACGCGCTGTTCGCCAAGCGGCTGCGCCGGCAAGCCAAGCCGGGTGAATTCGACCTTTCCACACTGAGGTTCGCGCTATCCGGCGCCGAGCCGGTCGAACCGGCCGACGTCGAGGACCTCATCGACGCCGGGAGGCCGTTCGGACTGCGGCCCGAGGCGATCCTTCCCGCCTACGGGATGGCCGAGACCACGCTGGCGGTCTCGTTCTCCGAGTGCGGCGCGGGCCTGGTGGTCGACGAGGTCGACGCCGACCTGCTGGCCGCGCTGCGCCGCGCCGTGCCCGCCACCAAGGGCAACACCCGGCGGCTGGCATCGCTCGGCCCGCTGCTGCGCGACCTCGAGGCTCGGATCGTCGACGAGGACGGCAACGTGCTGCCGCCCCGCGGCGTGGGCATCATCGAGCTGCGCGGCGAGGCGCTCACCCCCGGCTACGTCACGATGGGCGGCTTCGTGCCCGCGCAGGACCGGCACGGCTGGTACGACACCGGCGATCTCGGCTACCTGATGGAAAACGGTCACATCGTCGTCTGCGGCCGCGTCAAGGACGTCATCATCATGGCCGGCCGCAACATCTACCCGACCGACATCGAGCGGGCCGCCTGCCGCGTCGAAGGCGTGCGACCCGGGTGCGCGGTCGCCGTGCGCCTTGACGCCGGCCATTCCCGCGAGACGTTCGCGGTGGCTGTCGAGTCGAATGCCTGGGAGGACCCGGCCGAGGTGCGCCGGATCGAGCATGAGGTCGCCCGCGAAGTGGTCCGCGAGGTCGACGTCCGTCCGCGCAACGTCGTGGTCCTCGGCCCCGGCACCATCCCGAAGACGCCGTCGGGCAAGCTGCGCCGGGCGAACTCGGTCGCGCTCGTCAGCTAGTCGTTGCCGCGAGCGTGCGTGTCGGCACAGCGACACGCCGCTCAGCACGTGCATCTGCGCACCCTCGCGCCGCCGCCGGCGGAAATCGGTTGGCCGCACGTCGGTGCCGATCGTTACGGTCGAGGTATGTCTGCTTCCGGCCCCGCGATCGAGGCGATCGATCTGGTCAAGAGATTCGGCGCGTACGTCGCCGTCGACGGCGTGAGTTTCGTCGTTCCGCGGGGCACTGTGCTCGGGCTCCTGGGTCCCAATGGCGCCGGCAAGACCACCACGGTGCGGATGATGACGACGCTGACCGAGCCCACCAGCGGCACGGCGCGGGTTGCCGGCTACGACGTCCGTGAGCAGCCGGACATGGTGCGTCGCAACATGGGGTTGACCGGTCAGGTCGCCACTGTCGACGAATTGCTCACCGGCCGCGAGAACATCCGGATGATCGGCGGCCTCTACGGCATCCGCCGGCGCGAACTCGCGCGATTGAGTGACGAACTGCTGGAACAGTTTTCGATTGCCGACGCGGCCGACCGGCCGGTCAAGTCGTATTCCGGCGGCATGCGACGGCGTCTCGATCTGGCCGTCAGCCTGCTGGCCGGGCCGCCGGTGCTGTTCCTCGACGAGCCCACCACCGGGCTGGATCCCCGCAGCCGCAACGAGTTGTGGGACGTGCTGCGCGGGCTGGTGCGGGAAGGCACCACGCTGCTGCTCACCACGCAATACCTCGAGGAGGCCGACCAGTTGGCCGACAACATCGTGGTGATGGACAAGGGCCGGATCATCGCGGAAGGGACGCCGCTGCAACTCAAGCAGCAGGCCGGCAACGCCAGCCTGGTGGTCACCGTGTCGAGGTCCGAGGATCTGCCGGCGGCTGCGGCGCTGTTGCGCAAGACCGGCGCCGAGGTGTTCGTCGACGCCGGTGCACGTCAATTGACCGCTGCGGCCGACGGTCTCGCGGACATGACCCGCGTCGCCGGCTGGCTGCGCGACAGCGAGATCGAGGTGGACGACATCGGGTTGTCGCGGCCCAGCCTCGACGACGTGTTTCTGTCGCTGACCGGGCACCGAACCGAGCCCGAGGATCAGGAGGAATCGGCATGACCGCTGTCACCCAGCACTTGCCCACGCAGTCGCGCCGGCCGGCGATTCGGCCCACCAACATCGTGCAGCAGTCGTGGATCATGGTGAAGCGCAACATGATCCACACCAAGCGGATGCCTGAGATGCTCAGCGACGTGACCACGCAGCCGATCATGTTCGTGTTGTTGTTCGCGTTCGTGTTCGGCGCGTCTATCACCAACACCGGCGGACCGTCGTACCGGGAGTTCCTTCTGCCCGGCATTCAGGCGCAGACCATCGTGTTCAGCGCGTTCGTCGTGGCCTCCGGCATCACCAACGACATCGAGAAGGGCATCATCGACAGGTTCCGGTCGCTGCCGATCGCCCGGTCGTCGGTGCTGATCGGTCGCAGCGTGGCGAGCCTTCTGCACTCGTCGCTCGGCATGGTGGTGATGGCGCTGACCGGCCTAGCCATCGGGTGGCGGATCCGCGGCTCGGTCGCGGAGGCCGTACTGGGGTTCGCGCTGGTGCTGGTGTTCGGTTTCGGCATCATCTGGTTCGGCATCCTGGTCGGCTCGCTGATGCGGTCGGTCGAGGCGGTCAACGGGGTGATGTTCACCGTCCTGTTCCCAATCACCTTCCTGGCCAACACCTTTGCGCCGACGGAGCCGATGTCGCATTGGCTACGGGTGATCGCCGAGTGGAACCCGGTGTCGTCTCTGGCGCAGGCGATGCGCGAGCTGTGGGGCAATGGGCCGCCCGCGCCGGCATCGGCGCAGCTTCCGTTGCACCATCCGGTGCTGGCGACGATCATCTGGGCACTGCTGCTGACGGCCGTGTTCGCGCCGGTGGCGCTGCGGGCGTACGCACGCCGCACCGCGGACTGACGAGCAGGCCAGCGTTCAGTCCCAGGCGTGCACTTGGTTCTGGGCGGCTTCGAGGCCGAGCTTGATCAGCAGTTCGGTGGCGTCGGCGGCCTGCTCGCAGATCACCGGCACCTCCGGCCGCTCGGCTGCGGTGAAGGTTTCCAGCACGAACGTGGCAGGGTCTTTGCGGCCGGGCGGGCGGCCGATGCCGACCCGCACCCGGTAGAAGTCGTTGCTGCCCAAGGCCGAACCCACCGAGCGCAAGCCGTTGTGCCCGGCGACCCCGCCGCCGAACTTCAGCCGGATCCGGCCGAAGTCGATGTCGAGTTCGTCGTGAATGACGACGAGCTCGCCGGGTGCCACGGAGTAGAACTTCGCCAGCGCAGCGACCTGCCGGCCAGACTCGTTCATGTAACTGCGCGGCTTGCCCAGGATGACCGGCCGCCCGGCCAGCCGGCCGGTGGCCACTTCGGCCCCAGACTTCTTGTGCGCCTTGAATGTCGAGCCGGCACGAGCGGCCAGCAGATCGGCCACCATGAACCCGAGGTTGTGCCGGGTCTTGGCGTAGACCGGCCCTGGGTTGCCGAGGCCGACCAGCAGTCGGGGTTCGGGCACCAGCTACTCGTTGTCGGGCGCTTCGCCCGGCTCTTCCGCTGACGTCTCGCCAGCGCCTTCCGCGGCGGCCTGCGCGGCCTCGGCCGGCTCGGCTTCCATCTGCTCGGCGGTCGGCGCAGGGACCACGTTGACCACCAGCGTCTCGGGATCGGACACCAGTGTGACACCGCGAGGCAGCTCCACCTGGCTCGCCAAAATTTGGGTGCCTTCCTCGGCCCCTTCGACCGAGACGACCAGCTGCTCGGGAATCGACAACGCCTCGGACTCGATCTGAATCGTGGTGGCGTCCTGCGTGACCAAGGTGCCCGGCGCCGGGTCGCCCTCGATGATGACGTTCACGTCCACCGTCACCTTCTCGCCGCGGCGGACCACCAAGAGGTCGGCGTGCTGGATGTTGCGGCGAATGGGGTGAATGTCGAGCGCCTTGGTGAGGGCGAGTTGTTCCTTGCCCTCGATGTCCAATGTCAGCACGGCGTTCGTGCCCGAACTGCGCAGCACGGCGGCGAAGTCGTGTGCGGACAACAGCAGGTGGCGCGGCTCGGAGCCGTGGCCGTACAGGACGGCTGGCACCTTGCCCTGGCGACGAGCGCGCCGCGACGCGCCCTTGCCGGTCTCGGTACGGACCTCGGCGGTCAGCTGGTTGGTGGTGGTCTTCGCCATGCGGTTGCTCCTGTAGTCGGTTCAAGGCACGACGCGGGAGAAAGCAACCAAGCAGGTCTCCGTCGATAACGGTGGCTGCCCACCCTCGCCGTGACGTCGTCCGAGGGTAGCCGATGAGCGCGTCAGAGCGGAAATTTGGTGCCCGTGAGCTGCTCAGACAGCTCCCAGAGCGCCTTCGCGGTGTCCGCGTTGCGGGCGCGTCGACTGCGGCCCACCGGCTGAGTACGGCCGACATAGCCGAATCGAGGGCCGACATAGGTGTCGCCGGGCAGGTCCTGCGACACCGCATACAGGGTGGGTCTCGCCCCGAAGTCGGCGTCCGTGGCTATCCGCGCGCCGAGCCGCATCAGCGCGGCGCTGACCCGGCTCGCGGAGTGGCCCTGCAGGTTCGTCGCCGAGTAGCCGGGGTGTGCGGCCAGCGCGCGCACGCGCGAGCCCGCCCCCTCTAGGCGCCGCTGCAGCTCGCTGGTGAACAGCAGGTTCGCGAGCTTCGACTGCGCATACGCCAACCACGGCCGGTAGCGCCGCGACTGCCAGTTCAGATCGTCGAGGTCGATCCGCCCCAGCTGGTGTGCCTGCGACGACACCGTCACCACGCGGTCGGTGATCTTCGGCAGCAGCAGGTTCGTCAATGCGAAGTGGCCGAGATGGTTTGTGCCGATTTGGCTTTCGAAGCCGTCCTTGGTCACCGCGTGCGGGACGGCCATGATGCCGGCGTTGTTCACCAGCACGTCGACCGCGGACACGCCTGCGGCGAATTCGTGCACCGACGCCAGATCCTGCAAGTCGAGTCTGCCCACTTCGACGTCGCCACGGATCGTCCGTGCCGCCTCGTCTCCGCGCTCGGTGTTGCGCACGGCCAACACCACATGCGCTCCGACGCGGGCCAATTCACGGGCGGTGACCAGTCCGAGGCCGCTGTTGGCCCCGGTGACGATCACGGTGCGTCCGGTGAAGGGAGGCAAATCTTCAGCGGTCCAGCCGGTCATGAGAAGTCACCCTAACGTGTCGCGGCCGGCGGCGAGCAGGCGCGGAATCGCACTGCAAAGACCTCGATCGTGCGATTTGGTGTCTGCTCGCGGTACAGCCACCGCCCGCGGGGCCGCGCTGGGATCAGCGCACCGCGACGGTGAATCCCTTGATGATCGTCAGCACGTCGGGATCGGATTCCTGCGCCGGATCGGCCAGAGTGGTGACCGAGAACTGAATGAGGTAGCGCTGATTCGCCGGCGGCTTCGCCGTGGCGATCACGATCCTGTTGTAGCGGTGCACCCGCTGGCCGGTGGTGTCGGGGTAGGACGCCTCGATCTTCGCCGAAGGCATGCCGTTGAACGGCTCCTGTATTGCGCCGGGCATCTCGTAGGCGTGCTTGAGCGCCTCGACGGGATCGAATGGGGCGCCAGTCAGCTTGAACACCAACAGCATTGCGGTCGGCTGGAACGTTCCCACCGCGGTTTTGCGGATGATCTCGAACGCCGACGGCTGATTCGGGTCGGTGACCACCGCCCAGCCCGGCGGGTGCGGCATGGACACCGTCAACTCGGTCAGCGTCTGCGGTGTCATTGGCGTGCCGTCGACGCCTTTCTGCTGCAGATACTGCGAAAAGGGAACGGGCGCTTGGCTTGTGGGCGTCGGTGTCGCCGGCGTCGACGACCACACTGCTCGATAGTCCGTCGGCTTGGTGGTACAGCCGGCAACCGCGCAGAGCACCGCCACCGCAAATACGAACTGGCGCAACGTCACACGATCTCGTACAGCACGTCGACCGGACGGGCCAGCCGGGTGCCCTTCGGGGTGACGACGAACGGCCGCTCGATCAGGATCGGATGCTGGGCCATGGCGTCCAGCAGCTCGTCGTCGCTGGCATCGTCGAGGCCCAGTTCCGAGTACTGCGCCTCTTTCTTACGCACCGCTGCGCGCACCGGAATTCCAGCGTCGCGGATCATGTCAGCAAGCTGCCCGCGTGTCGGCGGAGTCTTCAGATACTCGACGATCTGCGGCTCGATTCCGTTGTCCTGCAGCAACTTCAGCGCGTTGCGCGAGGTCGAGCACCGGGGGTTGTGGTAGATGACACTCGCGGAGCGGTCAGCCATCACGCTTCTCCGTCGAAAAGCCCTGTCACCGAACCGTTTTCGAACACCGCGCGGATGGTGCTGGCCAGCAGGGGCGCGATCGACAGCACCGTCAGCTGTGGGAAGCGCTTGTCTTCGCCG
The DNA here is from genome assembly GCF_059812765.1 of Mycobacterium sp. NGS39. NCBI lineage: Bacteria > Bacillati > Actinomycetota > Actinomycetes > Mycobacteriales > Mycobacteriaceae > Mycobacterium > Mycobacterium sp. NGS39. The sequence goes on from NZ_JCALDH010000015.1 coordinate 98,328, forward strand.
ATCGGCAGCGTGTTGGTGACGATCACCTCTTTGGCGCCGCTGGCCTGCAGCCGCTCGGCCGCGGGTTCTGAGAGCACGCCGTGGGTTGCGGCAATGATCACGTCGCGCGCGCCGTCGTCGTGCAGGAGTTTCACCGCCCCGGCGATGGTGCCGCCGGTGTCGATCATGTCGTCGATCAGCACGCAGGTGCGCCCCTGCACGTCACCGACCACGCGGTTGGACACCACCTGATTCGGCACGCGGGGGTCGCGAGTCTTGTGAATGAAAGCCAGCGGAACGCCGCCCAGCGAATCGGCCCACTTCTCGGCGATGCGCACGCGACCGGAGTCCGGGGAAACCACCACCATGTCGTCGGTCGAATAGTTGTCCTTGATGTAGCCGGTGAGCAGGTTCTGCGCCCGCATGTGGTCCACCGGCCCGTCGAAAAACCCCTGGATCTGATCGGTGTGCAGGTCGACGGTGACGATGCGGTCAGCGCCGGCCGTCTTGAGCAGGTCGGCGACCAGCCGAGCCGAGATCGGCTCGCGGCCGCGGTGCTTCTTGTCCTGCCGCGCATAGGGGTAGAACGGCACGATCGCCGTGATGCGCTTGGCGCTGCCGCGCTTGAGCGCGTCGAGCATCAGCAGCTGCTCCATCAACCACTTGTTCAGCGGCGCGGGATGTGACTGCAGCACGAACGCGTCGCAGCCGCGGACGGATTCCTCGAAGCGGACGAAGATCTCGCCGTTCGCGAAGTCGCGGGCCGTCTGCGCGGTGACCTGAACGTCGAGTTCCTTGGCCACCTCTTCGGCGAGCTCAGGGTGCGCGCGGCCCGCAAAGAGCATCAGGTTCTTGCGGTTATCGGTCCAGTCGGTGCCCACGGTGCCTCGCCGATTCGTCGGGAATGTCGGCCCAATGGTACGTGGTTGCGGGCAGGCGAATAACGGGTGACCGGATCAGGTTTTTTCCTCGTCTGCAGTTGCCTTACGCGCCGCCTCGTCCGCCGCGGAACCCGGCCGGTTGCGGGCCACCCAGCCCTCGATGTTGCGCTGCGGACCCGCCGAAACCGCCAGCGCACCGGGCGGGACGTCCTCCCGCAGCACGGTGCCCGCACCGGTGTAGGCACCGTCGCCGACGGTCACCGGTGCGACGAACATCGTGTCCGAGCCGGTGCGCACGTGCGATCCCACCTTGGTGCGGTGCTTGGTCTGGCCGTCGTAGTTGACGAACACGCTGGACGCGCCGATGTTGGTGTGCTCGCCGATGTCGGCGTCGCCGACGTACGTTAGGTGCGGCACCTTGCTTCCGGTGCCGATCGTGGCGTTCTTGGTTTCGACGAAAGCGCCCAGCTTGCCGTCGGCGCCCAGCACGGTGCCCGGCCGCAGGTACGTAAACGGCCCGACCTGGGCGTTGTCGCCGATCGTCGACGACACGCCGTGCGTGCGCACCACCGAGGCGCCAGGGCCGACGGTCACGTCGACGAGAGTGGTGTCCGGTCCGATCGCGGCGCGTTCGCCGACGCGCGTCCGACCCAGCAGCTGCGTGCCGGGCTGGATCACGGCGTCGCGGCCGATCGTCACGTCGACGTCGATCCACGTGGTTGCCGGATCGGTGACGGTGACACCCGCGCGCTGATGGCCCGCGACGATGCGGCGGTTGAATTCCGCCGCCAGCATGGACAGCTGAACGCGGTCGTTGACGCCGGCCACCAGCATCGCGTCGTCGACGTGCTGGGCGTGCACGGTCAGGCCGTCTTGGCGGACGATCGACACCACGTCGGTGAGGTAGCGCTCGTGTTGGGCGTTGTCGTCACGCAGCCGGCTCAGCGCGGAGCGCAGCGCCGCAAGGTCGAACGCGTAGACGCCGGCGTTGACTTCGCGGATCTGGCGTTGCGAGGCCGTCGCGTCGGCCTGCTCGACGATCGCGATCACCTCGCGGTCCTGGGTGCGCAGGATGCGGCCATAGCCGGTCGGGTCGGGCAGCGTCGTGGTGACCACGGTGACCGCCGCCGGCTCGGCGCGATGGGTTGCGACGAGCTCGGCCAGCGTGTCGGCGTCCAACAGCGGGATGTCGCCCGAGGTGACGACGACGATGCCGTCGAACCCGTCCGGAAGCGCGTCGAGCCCGCACGCCGTGGCGTGGCCGGTACCCAGCTGCTGATCCTGCACCGCGACCTCGATCGGGCGGCCCAGCTCCTGCGCCAATGCGGCGACGGCCGGGGCGATCCGGTCGCGGTCCTGGCCGAGCACCACGACCAGGTGCTGCGGCGCGAGTTTGCCAACCGAGTGCAGCAAATGTGCCAACATGCTGCGGCCGGCCAGGGTGTGCAGCACTTTCGGGGTGTCGGACTTCATGCGGGTGCCTGCCCCGGCGGCCAGCACGATCACGGCCGTATCGGAATGTTCAGTCACCAGGACCTCCCGCCTTGCCTTCGCCCCCACATCGCGAGCGTGCGTGTCTGTTCACCGACACGCCGTCAAGCGTGTCATTTTGTGCACGCTCGCGGCAAAAAGTTGACGCCAATCAATCGTGGTCGTCGACCGAGCGCCCGAGATAAGCCATCAGCCGGGCGGTCGGCGTCGCGTCGTCCGGAGCGGGTTTGGCCGGTCCGAAGGCTCCCGAGCGTCGCGTCACCTCCTCGGGGATCGACTCCACGAGCTGGCGGCAGAAGCGCACCAACTGCTCGGGCAGCTCGATCAGCCTGCCCTGCGAGCGGTAGATATCCCAGCTGTGAATGGCCAGGTCTGCGACCGGGAAGGCCAATGCCTGACGCAGCGGCACCTCACCTGCAGGTGACGGACGCGGCGCTTCGAGGTCGGGATCAGTCGACACGTCCCGCAACCGCGCCGACAGGTCGCGAAGCCGTGCGGCCGGGTTCTCGCTCACCCAATCCGCCGGCTCCGAACGGCCCCACACATCTGCGCCCTCGAAGAGCGCGACGATCTTCGCCGCGCTGCCCGTGGCGTGGCCGACGAGCTCGCGGATGGTCCAGTTCTCGAGGTTCGACGGCCGGTCCCAGCTGTCCGGCGGGATCTGCTCGACGGCTGTGAGCAAGAACTGCAGCGCCTCTGCCGCGAGTACGTCGATGTGCCCGCTCGGGTCGTCCATCATGGCAAGCCTCGCTCCGTGCCGATTGTCGCTCGGACAAGCCTCGCTCCGTGCCGATTGTCGCTCGGGCAAGCCTCGCTCCGTCGCCAGGACTCGAACCTGAACTCTCAGAACCAAAATCTGATGTGCTGCCGATTACACCACGACGGACTGTTCACCAGTGTCAGCGTGACTCTAACCGAACCTCTCGGGCCGGCTCGTGATCAGGGAGTGAGCACGAGCAGCAGGCGAACCAGCTCAGCTTGGCGGTGGGTGTCGGTTTTCTCGAAGACGTGCTGCAGATGTGTGCGAACCGTCGTCCGCGAAACAGACAGTTCTTCGGATATCTGCTTCAGCTCGTGGCCGTGCAAAACGCGTAACGCAACGTCGGCTTCGGAATTGGTCAGACGATAAAGACGCCGCAGCAACGCCATGGTTGGCTCAGGTTCCTGTTCCGGGTCGATCAGAAGCATCAAGGCCGACTTGTTTGCTCGCGGCTCGTTGATGTGGTGAAAAGGCAACACATGCACCACGTACGGCCGCTTTCCGGAGGGCCGCTCGCACGTGAACGAATGACCGGTGCGAACATCTGGGTCTTCGTCGTCCACCAAAGCAGCATGGATCGCACGGGTCAGCTTGCGGTCCGCCAGCATGCTGGTCGCTGCGACGCGGCCCGATCTGATTGCCATCCCGTCCCGTGAGCGAAGTATCCGTTCTGCGGCTGCATTGAGATGCAGGACCTCGTGGCCGGGCCCGAAGAGGATGACCCCCTGCCGGACAAGCTCGAGGGCCGCTTCGAGTTCGGCGGCGCTGTCGAGCAGCCCGGCGACCTTGTGCTGGGTGCGGAGCGCCTGCTGCAGGTGCACAACCAGGCCGCTCACGACGTCGATGCGTTCGGAGCTGTCGAACGCAGACGTCGACGACGTCACGAGAAAACATGCCGGCCGCGGCGCCTCGTTCAGCCGCACGAACAACCCGTCTTCCAGGAGGTTGGGGCGCATCCAGCCGGCATAGAACTCCGGGTCACGGTTCGGGACGACTATTTCGGCACCGGTGCGCACCGCACCGACTGGCCCGCGTTGGACCGCCGCGATCACATAGTCGGATTTGCGGTAGTGCTTGGCATAGCTCGCCAACGCCGACGCGGGGATCGTCGAGTTTTCAAATGACCAGACGGAGTCGTCGCCGACGAGAAGCGAGGCGCCGGTTCCGCCGAGGGTGCGCTGAATGTCGCGAAGGGCAACCGCCCAGTGCCGCGGCTCAACGGCCGCCGCATAAATTCCGGACACTAGACGCGAGAAGTCATCGAACGTGACCATGGCCACGTCTCCCAGGCGCCGATCATCACCGATGACATCACGCCGTCGCAGTTAGTCCACTGTGGACAATAGGCGATTTCATCCATTCAGATGAGGAATTTCGACGTCGACGGTGGTTGTGTTCTGTCACCGACAACACCGTGTCGCAAGAAGGAAAATGGAAAATGACCACCGCACCGGAAATGCCAAGTGAATCAAAAGAATTCGTCGTCGCCGCGAGTATCGAGACCATTCCCGAACCGGTATCCCCGCCGCCGGTACTCATCACCGAGCAGGAAGTCATGTTCAACACGGCGGCGCGGGCTCTGGTACCGCCCGCAACCACGCACCATCACTGGCGCCACATGAGCTTGATGACGGCGATTCGCCATCTCCACATCCGGCTGCCTGAGCCGCGGCCCATCTACCCGCGCCGTGACTCCAGCTATTTCGAGGACGCGCGGATGTCTCGCTGCATAGATCACCTGTGATGAGCCACTTCGCATCTTCGCCGACGGCGACACGGCGATGATGGAACGCGTGTACGGCAAGAAGCAGGTTGCCGCGCGCTGAAAGCGTAGCCTGGCCCCGTGGTGGCACCAGACAAGGAAGCCCGCGCCCCCCGCGCTCGCATGACCGGGGCGGAGCGCCGCCATCAGCTGATCGACGTCGCCCGCTCGCTGTTCGCCGAGCGCGGCTACGAAGGCACTTCCATCGAGGAGATCGCCCAGCGGGCGAATGTGTCCAAGCCAGTCGTCTACGAGCACTTCGGCGGCAAGGAGGGCCTGTACGCCGTCGTCGTCGACCGCGAAATGTCCGCACTGCTCGACGGCATCACCTCGTCGCTGACCAAGACCACCAACAACCGCTCGCGACTGCGCATCGAGCGCGTGGCGCTGGCGCTGCTCAGCTACGTCGACGAACGCACGGACGGCTTCCGCATCCTCACCCGCGACTCCCCGGTCGGCATCACCTCGGGAACGTACTCGACGCTGCTCAACGAGGCCGTCAACCAGGTGTCGTCGATCCTGGCCGGCGACTTCTCCCGGCGCGGCCTGGACCCTGAGATGGCGCCGTTGTACGCGCAGGCGCTCGTCGGTTCGGTGTCGATGACGGCGCAGTGGTGGCTGGACGTACGTGAGCCGAAGAAGGAAGTGGTTGCCGCGCATCTGGTGAACCTGTGCTGGAACGGGCTGATGCACCTCGAAGACGACCCCGTCCTGCACGACGAATAGGACGAATAGTCAGCCTTCTGCCGGCCACGCCACGGCGTTACCATGAGTGCTTCCGCAGGGAGCTAGCCGTGACTGACACCCCCGAGTTCCACCTTCTCGCCCAAGAGCTGCACGCTGCCGACCGGCTGGAAGATCTTCAGCAGAAGGTCAAGGTCGCCGCCCGCCGCCTCGCCGACGCCCAAGGCGCGACGTTCGTGCTGCTCGACGGCGACTGCTGCTACTACGCCGACGAAGACTCGATGAGCCCGCTGTGGAAGGGTCAACGCTTTCCGGCGTCGGCATGTATCAGCGGTTGGGCCATGATGCACCGCACGGCCGTGGCGATCGGCGACATCCGCCACGACGAGCGCATCCCGCAGGAGGCCTACCGCCCGACGTTCGTCCGCAGCCTCGTGATGGCGCCGATGCTGGCGCCCGAGCCGCTGGGCGCCGTCGGGGTGTACTGGTCGCGGCCGGGACGGCCGACGCCGGAGGTGGTGGCAGCCATGGAACGCCTGGCCGGCCTGGCGGCGCGTGAACTTCGGCGCTTCCCCGACGGGCTGCCCGATCCCAGCTTCAAGCCTGCCTGGGCCACCGCGCCGGCCTGACCTCGTCGCCGTCGCCGCGTCGGACTTGGGCGGCACCGCAACGGCTTTGGCGCGTTGCTTACGATGGATGACATCATGACCGACACCCCGATCGCGGGGCTCGTCAACCTGGCGCTGCGCGACCCGTCGCTGCAAGACGTCGCCCGGCGCGCCGCCGCTTCGCCCCTTGAGCTGAACGTGGTCGGCCCGGCCGGCGCCCGTCCGTTCGTGACGGTCGCGCTGGCGCAGGCCGGCCCGCTGCTGGTCGTCACGGCCACCGGCCGGGAAGCCGACGACCTGACCGCTGAACTCGAAGGCGTCTTCGGTGACGCCGCCGCGCTTTTTCCGTCGTGGGAGACGCTTCCGCACGAGCGGCTCTCGCCGGGCGTCGAGACCGTCGGTGCCCGCATCACCGTGCTGCGCCGGCTCGCTTTCCCGGGCGACGAGCCGCTGAAAGTCGTTGTCACCACGGTGCGTTCGCTGTTGCAGCCGATGGCGCCCAACCTGGTCGACATCGAACCGGTGACGCTCACGGTAGGCAGCGAAGCCGAGTTCGAAGCCGTCGTGGCCCGGCTGGTCGACTTGGCCTACACCCGCGTCGACATGGTCGGCAAGCGCGGTGAGTTCGCGGTGCGCGGCGGCATCCTCGACATCTTCCCGCCGACCGCCGAGCACCCGGTGCGGGTGGAGTTCTGGGGCGACGAGGTCACCGAGATGCGGATGTTCGCCGTCGCCGACCAGCGTTCGATCCCCGGGCTGGACGTGCACACCGTCACAGCCGTCGCCTGCCGCGAATTCCTGCTCACCGACGAGGTCCGCGCTAAAGCCGCCGAGCTGGCCGGGACAACCGCCAAGGGCGGACCGATCGGCAGCGTCGGCGACATGCTGGCCAAGCTCGCCGAAGGCATCCCGGTCGACGGCATGGAAGCACTGATGCCGGTGCTGGGCGCGGGACAGCTCAGCCTGCTGCTCGACCATCTGCCGAAAGGCACCCCGCTTCTGGTGTGCGAGCCCGAGAAGGTGCGCACCCGCGCGGCCGACTTGATCAAGACGGGCCGTGAGTTTCTGGAGGCGTCCTGGTCGACGGCCGCGCTGGGCGCCGAGGCGCCAGTGGACGTGGAGCAGTTGGGCGCGTCGGGCTTTCTGGAGCTTGACGACGTGCACGCCGCCGCGATCGACGGCGAGCATCCGTGGTGGACGCTGAGCCAGCTGCCCGATCCCGACGCCGTGCAACTCGAGATGCGGGCGGCACCGTCGGCGCGCGGCCACCAGCACAGCGTCGAGGAGATCTTCGCGATGCTGCGCGCGCACGTCGGCACCGGCGGCACCGCGGCGATCGTCGCGCCCGGCACCGGCACCGCGCACCGCGTGGTCGAGCAACTCAAAGACGCCGACGTCGCCGCCGTCTGCCTCGAGCCCGGCGACGCCCCGAGCCCCGGTGTCGTCGGCGTGCTCAAGGGCACGCTGCACGACGGCGTAGTACTACCGGGCGCCGCCCTCGTGATAATTACCGAAACCGACCTCACCGGCAGCCGGGTCGCGGTCACCGAGGGCAAGCGGCTCGCCGCAAAGAGGCGCAACGTCGTCGACCCGCTCGCACTGACCGCAGGCGACCTCGTCGTTCACGACCAGCACGGGATCGGCCGCTTCGTCGAGATGGTCGAGCGCACGGTCGGCGGCGCCCGCCGCGAGTACCTGGTCCTCGAATACGCATCCGGGCGCCGCGGCGGGCAGGACCGCCTCTACGTGCCGATGGACTCCCTCGACCAGCTGTCGCGCTACGTGGGCGGCGAATCGCCGACGCTGTCGAGGCTCGGCGGCAGCGACTGGGCAAACACAAAAACTAAGGCGCGCAGGGCTGTTCGCGAAATCGCCCAAGAACTCGTCGCGCTGTATGCGAAACGGCAGGCCTCGCCAGGACACGCGTTCAGCCCCGACACCCCGTGGCAAGCCGAGATGGAGGACGCGTTCGGGTTCACCGAGACCGTGGACCAGCTGACCGCGATCCAAGAGGTCAAGGCCGACATGGAGAAGCCGATCCCGATGGACCGGGTGATCTGCGGCGACGTCGGCTACGGCAAGACCGAGATTGCGGTGCGGGCGGCGTTCAAGGCGGTGCAGGACGGCAAGCAGGTGGCGGTGCTGGTGCCGACGACGCTGCTGGCCGACCAGCATCTGCAGACGTTCACGGCGCGGATGGCGGGGTTCCCGGTGCGCATCAAGGCGCTGTCGCGGTTCACCAGCACCGCCGAATCCCGCGAAGTGCTCGAGGGCATGGCCGACGGCACCGTCGACATCGTGATCGGCACACACCGGCTGCTGCAGACCGGTGTGCGCTGGAAAGACCTGGGCCTGGTGATCGTCGACGAGGAGCAGCGGTTCGGCGTCGAGCACAAGGAACACATCAAGAGCTTGCGTACCCACGTCGACGTGCTGACCATGAGCGCCACCCCGATTCCGCGCACGCTGGAGATGAGCCTGGCCGGGATCCGCGAGATGTCGACCATCCTGACTCCGCCGGAGGAGCGCTATCCGGTGCTGACGTACGTCGGTCCGCACGACGAGAAGCAGATCGCCGCGGCGCTGCGGCGTGAGCTGCTGCGCGACGGCCAGGCGTTCTACATCCACAACCGGGTCAGCTCCATCGACGCCGCCGCTGCGCGGGTGGCCGCGCTGGTGCCGGAGGCGCGGGTGGTGGTCGCGCATGGCCAGATGCCCGAGGACCTGTTGGAGCGCACCGTCGAGGGGTTCTGGAACCGCGAGTACGACATCCTCGTCTGCACCACGATCGTCGAGACCGGGCTGGACATCTCCAACGCCAACACGCTGATCGTCGAGCGCGCCGACACGTTCGGGCTGTCGCAGTTGCACCAGCTGCGCGGCCGGGTGGGGCGTTCTCGGGAACGCGGCTACGCCTACTTCTTCTATCCGCGCGAGCAGCCGCTGACCGAGACGGCCTATGACCGGCTGGCCACGATCGCCCAAAACAACGAACTCGGTGCGGGCATGGCCGTCGCGATGAAGGACCTCGAGATCCGCGGCGCCGGCAATGTGCTGGGGGTCGAGCAGTCGGGGCACGTCGCCGGCGTGGGTTTCGACCTGTACGTGCGGCTGGTCGGCGAGGCCGTGGAGGCGTACCGCGCCGCGGCCGACGGCCAGATGGTCAGCACACCCGAGGAGCCCAAGGAGGTGCGCATCGACCTGCCGGTCGACGCACATCTGCCGCCGGATTACATCGGCAGCGATCGGCTGCGGCTGGAGGCCTACCGACGGCTGGCCGCCGCCGCCGACGACGATGCCGTCGCCTCCGTCGTCGAAGAGCTGGTCGACCGGTACGGGCCGCTGCCCGAGCCGGCGCGGCGGCTGGTGGCGATGGCCAGGCTGCGGCTGCTGGCACGCCACTACGGCGTCACGGAGGTGCTGGCGACCGGCACCACGCTGCGGCTGTCACCGTTGACGCTGCGCGACTCCCAGCAGCTGCGGCTCAAGCGCCTGCATCCGTCGGCCAGCTATCGGGCGACCACGTCGACCGTGCAGTTGCCGATCCCCCGGGCCGGCCAAGGCGTCGGCGCGCCGCGCATCCGTGACCTCGAACTGGTGCAGATGGTGGCCGACCTGCTCTTGGCGCTGGATGACAAGGCGCCGGGAAGTATTGATATAACCGAGGTCACCGACACGCGCGAGGGGGCGAGACCATGACCGTGATCCTGGTCGACCCCCGGCGCCCGGCGATGGTTCCGGTCGAGGCGGTCGGTCTGCTCGCGGGTGACGTCCAGTACACCGAGGAAATGCCGATCCGGGTGCCGTGGTCGCTGCCGGCGGCGCGGCCGGTGTTCGACGGGTCCGACGCCCCGGTGCTGCTGTCGTCGGACTCCGAACACCCTGCGGTGAAGGCGCGGTTGGCTGCCGGCGACCGGGTGATCGCGGCGCCTGCGCCGCAGCCGGGGGAGCGGCTGGTCGACGCGGTCGCGCTGATGGACAAGCTGCGCACCAACGGGCCGTGGGAGAGCGAGCAGACTCACGACTCGCTGCGTCGCTACCTGCTGGAAGAGACCTACGAGCTGTTCGACGCAGTGCACAGCGGCAACGCCGACGACCTTCGCGAAGAACTCGGCGACGTCCTGCTACAGGTGCTGTTCCACGCCCGGATCGCCGAGGATGCGCCACAGCATCCGTTCACCATCGACGACGTGGCGGACTCGCTGCTGCGCAAGCTCGGCAACCGCGTGCCGGGAGTGCTTGCCGGAGAAGAGATTTCGCTCGAACGCCAAATCGCCGAGTGGGACGAACGCAAGGCCCTGGAGAAGGCTCGAGGGTCTTGCCTCGACGGCATCCCGACGGGCCAGCCGTCGCTGGCACTTGCGCAGAAGGTGCTCAGTCGGGTGCGGGACGCCGGGCTGCCGGCGGACCTGGTTCCGCACGGCGTGACGACGGTCGCGGTGACCGCTGACGGGGATGCCGAAAACGCTTTGCGTTCAGAGGTTTTGCATTTCATGGAAATGGTGCGGACAGCTGAGAAACACATCGCGGCGGCGCGTCGCGGTACCGACGTACCGGAGGAGCTCGACGTGGCGGTGCTGGACGCGATCACCGAAGACGAGTGGCGGGCGGCGTGGCCGGCCACCGAGCCGACGGACACCGAGCCCGGCGAGCCGGCGCCGGAGCCTGGTGAGCCCGCGCCCGACCGCATCCCCGAGCCGGCCCCGGCCGACGTACCCGAGCCCGGGCCCGTCGAAGTGCCGGAGCCGTCGCCGGTGGAGACGCCGGAGCAGTCACCCACGCATTCGACTGTGCAGTGAGGGTGCGACCTACTCGCACTTCTGCGCCCTAGGCGCACAGTCAAAAGCAAAGCAGCTCAAGCGAACAGCGTGGAACCCCAGAAGCCTGACGAGTCGTGCTCCCGAACGCCGGGCGGGCAGGCGAACACCGCGCTGCTGGTGTGAGTGATGTATTCGTTGAGCAGGTCCTTGCGCGACAGCACGGTTTGCATCGGCACGAAGTGCGTCAGCGGATTGCGCACGAACGCGATGAAGAACAGGCCGAAGTCCAGGTGGCCGAATCCGTCGGCGCCATCGGTGAAGTTGTAGCCGCGGCGCAGGATCTCGATTCCGCCGAGCTGCTCCGCCGAGGCCAGCCGCACGTGGGCGTCGCGGTCGATCAGCGGTTCGCCCTTGCTGGTCTTGCTGGTCAGGTCCAACTCGTCGAACTCGTCGGCATAGCCGATCGGCGCGCCGCTGCCCTTGTGCCTGCCGATCACCCGCTCCTGCTCCAGAAGCGTTGTGCGGTCCCAGTTTTCGATCCGCATCCGAATGCGCCGGGTGATCAGGTAGCTGCCCCCGGTCATCCAGTCCGGCCCGTCACCCGGCGGTACCCAGACGTGCTGGTTCAGCTTCTCGGTGTCCTCGGCCTTGAGGTTGCGCGTTCCGTCCTTGAAACCGAAGAGGTTTCGTGGCGTCGACTGGTCGCGAGAGGTGGACGACGTGCGCCCGAAGCCCAGCTGCGTCCAGCGCACCGCGGCGGTGCCGAACGCGACACGGGCCAGATTGCGGATCGCGTGCACCGCGACCTGCGGGTCGTTCGCGCACGCTTGCACGCAGATGTCGCCGCCGCACCGCGCCGGATCCAGCGTCTCGTTGGGGAACTTCGGCAAGTCCGCCAGCGCAGGCGGCTTGCGGTGAGCGATACCGAACCGGTCCTTGCCGTCTTTGACGAAAAGCGAGGGCCCGAACCCGATCGTCAGCGTCAACGCGGAGGCCGGAAGACCAAGAGCCTCACCGGTATCCAATGGCGGCGCATGCGGGTTGAGCCCCACCGCCCCGCGCGGCACGGTTTCGTCGCCCGCGGTCATCCGCTCCGCCATCGTTGTCCACTGCCGCAGCAGCGCCACCACGTCGTCGCGCGAATTGGTGGTGACGTCGAACGCGCAGAAGTGCAGCCGGTCCTGCTGTGGAGTGACGATGCCGGCCTGATGCTCACCGCGGAACGGAATCGGCCGGTGGATGTCCACCGCTTCAGCGGCGGCCGTCGCTCGCCCGGCCAGCGCGCCCGCTCCTGCGGCGCCCACCACCGCCGCGGTCACCCCGGCCGCGCCGAATAGCGTGCGCCGAGAGATGCCGCGCCGCTCGCCGGTGCCGGCGGCAACGGCGTCGGGCTCGACCGGATCGTTACTGCGGGGCGATGACACCTTGAACCTGGCTGACTTCCTTGGACAAAGCGTCGATGGCGCGCGAAAGTTCTTGGCGCGCAGGTTCGGTCACGGTCTCATACGAGACGAATGCGTCGCCTTTGCGGTATTTGTCGAGCAGCGCGAACACGTCGGTGAACCGCTGGTCCACCCGCTTGCCTAGCTGCGCATCACGCTGGTCGAGGATCGGGCGCACCGAGGCGACCGCGGCCTGGGAGCCCTCCACATTGGCGTGGAAGTCCCACAGGTCGGTATGGCTGAAGATGTCTTCTTCGCCGGTGATCTTGCTGATTGCGATCTCGTCGAGCAGTCCCTGTGCGCCGCCGGCGATCTGGGTGGAGTCGATTTTGTAGTCGGGCGACGCCACCTGCTGGTGGAGTTCGCGGACGTCGTTCATCAGCTGGTCGGCGATCGCGTTCGTATCGGGCTGGGGGCCGGTCACCCACAGGTCCTTTTCCAGCCGGTGGAAACCGGTCCACTTCTGGCCCGGCTCGAGGTCGGCCTCACGCAAGTCGATGCGCGGGTCCAAGTCATTGGGGAACGATTCGGCGACCGGCTCGATCCGCTCGTAATACGTTCGGGCGGTGGGGTATTGGGCCTTGGCCGCAGCGATGTCGCCCTTCTTGATCGCATTGACGAAGGACTCCGTGGCGGCGAGAAGCGCCTCGGTCTGCGACAGCACGTAGCGCTTGTAGTTGTCCGAGGCTTCCTGGAACTTGCCCTCGGCGCTGGTGTTCACCGCTTCGCCGGTCACGGTGAAGTCGCCGCGGATGCCGTCGCCCACCATGCCCGGCTTGCAGGCGGTTTGGTACTTGCCGGGTTCGTCGAGGGTCACGACGAGCTTGCGCTGCAAGCCGGGGGAGATGTTCTCGACCTCGCCCATCACCCGCTGGCCCTCGCCGTAGACGTAGAACTCGGTGACCTTGTTGCCGTTGTTGGTGATCACGAAGGTGGTTGGGCCCGTTGTGGCTTCGGTCTTCGACAGCTGACAGCTCGTGTCGGTTGCGGTGACTGTGACCTCCGTCGCGGCTCCCGCCGCCGAGGATCTGTTCTTGGCGGAATCCTTGGCGGCACAGCTTGCCAGCGAGGCGCCGGCCAGCACGGCAGCGATCGCCGCCAAGCCTGTGCTCGCGGAAGAACGACGGCTCACGTAGTGGACCTTTCCGGGGTGGGATGGGGCGCCGGCTGCGCGGCGCTCTCGGCGGGACGTGCGGGCGTGCGGGTGGGACGCAGGAACAGCGCGAGCACCACGACCAGGTAGGTGAGGTAGACCACCAACTGCAGCACCGATGGCATCGGGCTGATGTTGAAGATGCCTTGGATCAGTTCGCCGTACCAGGAGGACCAATTGATCCAGTGGCTGATGTCGAACGCGGTGGCGCCCAGGCCGGGAAGCCAGCCGACCGTCTGCAGCGCGTGCACGCCGTAGCCGAGGATGCCAGCGGCGACCAGGATGAGGAATACGCCGGTGTAGGTGAAGAACTTGGCCAGGTTGATGCGCACCGCACCCAGGTACATGCCCCATGCGATCGCGGCGGCCACCAGCACCCCGAGCAGCAATCCGACCAGTGGCCAAGCGGTTTCGGCTTCGGCGTAGCCGACCATGAACAGCGCGGTCTCGAATCCCTCGCGGCCGACGGCCAGGAATGCCAGCGCGAATACCGCCAGCGCACCGGTTTCCAGCGCCTTGGCCATACCGGCGCGCAACTCACCGGAGATGCCGGCCGCGGCCTTCTTCATCCACAGCACCATGGTGGTGACGATCGCGACCGCGACCAGGGACGCGATACCGGCGATCGCCTCAGCGCCGAGGTCGGTGACGGTGTAAGCGCTGTACTGGATGATCAGGAACACGCCGACGGTCATCGCAACCGCTGCGCCCACACCCAGCCACACCCACTTGAGCGCGTCGCGCCGCTGCGCCTTGACCAGAAACGCCACGAGCACCATCACGACGATCCCGGTTTCCAGGCCCTCGCGCAGCCCGATCAGTCCGCTGCCAAGCAGCTGAGAGGAAAGCGTCGGGGCGGCCGCGGTCACGCTCACGGAGAGGTCTGGACCTGCAGTCATGCGCTTCCTTACGTCACTTTGGCACGCCGAGTTAGGTTCCGCTCACCTTACCAATTCACAGAATTTCACGGTATACGTCGTCAACCGCATGGAGGAGAGCCGAGGGTCGTCGTTCTCATGGGACCATGAGGTGAACCGAAGCACGTTGAGGAGATGTGTTGCCGCCGCAGGGCTGGGGGTTGGACCCTCGTGCGAGTGATGCCGGGAAGGCCCGGGCTTTGACCGGGGGGCGCTGGCTGCAGGTTGTCGTCGTGCTGGCGGCGACGGCCGTGCTGATGGCCTCGAGCTGCTCCTGGCATCTCGGGACGCCGATCCCCGAGGGTGTGCCGCCCCCGGCGGGCGACCCGGTCCCCGAAATCGACACCCATGCCGCTGGGCGTCCGGCTGATCAGCTGCACGCCTGGGCCGCCGCCCGCGCGCCCGCGCTGCACATGCCGGTGAACGCGCTCGAGGCGTACGCCTACGCCGCCCGGGTCGCCGAGGTGGAAAACCCCGACTGCCACATCTCTTGGACCACGCTGGCCGGCATCGGTATGGTCGAAAGCCACAACGGCACCTACCGCGGCGCCACGATCGCACCCAACGGCGACGTCACCCCCCCAATTCGCGGCGTGCAGCTCGACGGCAGCAACGGAAACCTCGAAATCATGGACACCGACCACGGTCTCCTCGACGGCGACAACGGCATCGACCGGGCGATGGGGCCGATGCAGTTCATCCCGGAGACGTGGCGGCTCTACGGCGTCGACGCCAACAACGACGGGGTGGTCAGCCCGGACAACTTCGACGACGCCGCGCTGTCGGCGGCCGGCTACCTGTGCTGGCGCGGCCGCGACCTGTCCACCCCGGAAGGCTGGATGAGAGCCCTGCGCGCCTACAACCTGTCCGACCAGTACGCCCGAACCGTGCGCGACTGGGCCACCGCGTACGCCGACGGACACCCGCTGTAATGACAGCCCGCTAGGGTGAGTTGTCCTAGCCAGCCGATCCAAGGAGAGACTGTGCCCATCATCGAGCAGGTCGGAGCCCGGGAAATTCTCGACTCCCGCGGCAACCCGACCGTCGAGGTCGAACTGGCCCTCACCGACGGGACGTTCGCGCGGGCTGCGGTTCCCTCGGGAGCGTCCACCGGCGAGCACGAGGCCGTCGAGTTGCGCGACGGCGCTTCGCGCTACGGCGGCAAGGGCGTCGAGAAGGCAGTCACCGCGGTGCTCGACGAGATCGCGCCGGCGGTCATCGGAATGTCCGCCGACGACCAGCGGCTGGTGGATCAGGCGCTGCTGGACCTCGACGGCACTCCGGACAAGTCGCGGCTGGGCGCGAACGCCATCCTCGGGGTGTCGCTGGCTGTGGCCAAGGCGGCCGCGGAATCGGCCGCGCTGCCGCTGTTCCGCTACCTCGGCGGGCCCAACGCGCACATCTTGCCGGTGCCGATGCTCAACATCCTTAACGGCGGCGCGCACGCCGACACCGGCGTCGACGTCCAAGAGTTCATGATCGCGCCCATCGGCGCGCCCAGCTTCAAGGAGGCACTGCGCGCCGGCGCGGAGGTGTACCACGCGCTGAAGTCGGTGCTCAAGAAGCAAGGCTTGTCGACGGGCCTCGGCGACGAAGGCGGATTCGCCCCGGACGTCGCGGGCACCAAGGCCGCGCTGGATCTGATCCTGTCGGCGATCGAGGCCGCGGGATACAAACCCGGTTCGGAGGTGGCGCTGGCGCTGGACGTGGCGGCAACCGAATTCTTCGACGCCGCAAGCGGTTACGCGTTCGAGAAGGAGACCCGCGATTCTGCGCAGATGACGCAGTTCTACGCGGAACTGCTGAACACCTATCCGCTGGTGTCGATCGAAGATCCGCTGTCCGAAGACGACTGGGACGGCTGGGTAACGCTGACCAAGGAGATCGGCGACCGGGTTCAGCTCGTGGGCGACGATCTGTTCGTCACCAACCCCGAGCGCCTCGAGGAGGGCATCGAAAAGGGCGCCGGCAACGCGCTTTTGGTGAAGGTGAACCAGATCGGCACGCTCACCGAGACGCTGGACGCGGTCGCGCTTGCGCACAACAGCGGATACCGCACGATGATGAGCCATCGCAGCGGCGAGACCGAGGACACCACGATCGCCGACCTGGCGGTGGCCGTCGGCAGCGGCCAGATCAAAACCGGTGCGCCGGCGCGCAGCGAGCGCGTCGCCAAGTACAACCAGTTGCTGCGGATCGAAGAGACCCTCGGCGACGCCGCACGCTACGCCGGAGACCTTGCTTTCCCGCGCTTTTCGTTGGAGGCCGACTGAGCAGTGCCCGACTCCAAGCGGTCCGACCCGAAGCGGCGCTCCCCGGGGTCACGTCCCGGCCGGGGCGACAGCGCACGGGAGCGTCCGCGGTCGACGGCGCCGCGCCGGGAGACGCGCGCCGCTGAGTCCCGGGCCGCGGACGAGCCTGCGGCAGAGTCGATTACAGCGTCGATCGCGGCGGCCGCGGCTCGCCAGAGCGAACAACGGCTGGGTTTCACCGCGCGCCGTGCGGCGATCCTGGCCGCAGTCATCTGTGTGCTCACGCTGACGATCGCCGGGCCGGTGCGGACCTACTTCGCGCAGCGCACCGAGATGAAGCAGCTGGCCGCCAGTGAGGCGTCGCTGCGCGCGCAGATCGCCGAATTGGAGCAGCAGAAGGCCAAACTGGCCGATCCGGTGTTCATCGCTGCGCAGGCTCGCGAGCGGCTCGGCTTCGTCATGCCCGGTGACATCCCTTATCAGGTGCAGCTGCCGCCCGGGGCGGTGACGCCGTCGGATCAGCCGGGCGCGTCGGCGGCGAAGCCGTCGTCGAATGGCCCGTGGTACTCGGCACTTTGGCGCACGATCGCCGACACACCGCACAACATTTCGCCCGCCGGCCCGGCGCCTGAGCAACCGCCAGTGCCGCCGCCGCCCGGTCCGCCCCCGCCGCCCGGTGGTTGACCGCGCCGACCTCGACGCGGTCGCACGCCAACTCGGCCGGGAACCGCGTGGCGTGCTGGCGATCGCGTACCGGTGCCCGAACGGCGAACCGGGGGTGGTCAAGACCGCGCCGCGGCTGCCCGACGGTACGCCGTTTCCCACGTTGTACTACCTGACGCACCCCGCGTTGACCGCAGCCGCCAGCCGGCTGGAATCCTCTGGGGTGATGAAGGAGATGACCGCGCGGCTGGCCGCAGACCCGCAACTGGCGGCGGCGTACCGCCGCGCCCACGAGAGCTATCTGGCTGAGCGTGACGCCATCGAACCATTGGGCACCACGTTCTCCGGAGGCGGCATGCCGGACCGGGTGAAGTGTCTGCATGTGCTGATCGCGCATTCGCTGGCCAAAGGCCCTGGCGTCAACCCGCTGGGAGACGAAGCGCTGGCGATGCTGGCGAACGACCCTGCGATGGAAGGCATTCTGGTCAAAGAGGATTGGACGTGACGCGGGTCGGGGCCGTCGACTGCGGCACCAACTCGATTCGGTTGTTGATCGCCGACGTGGTCGACGGCCAGCTGCGCGAAGTGCACCGCGAGATGCGAATCGTGCGGCTGGGTCAAGGTGTCGACGCCACGGGCGAGTTCGCACCGGAGGCGCTCGCGCGCACCCGCGCCGCGCTGACAGACTACACGCGGCTGTTGCAACGGTTCGAGGTGGCGAAGGTCCGGATGGTGGCGACGTCGGCCGCGCGCGATGTGGCCAACCGCGACGAGTTCTTCGCGATGACGGCCGAGGTGCTGGGTGGCGCGGTGCCGGGTGCGGTCGCGGAAGTCATCACCGGTGAAGAGGAAGCGGCGCTGTCATTTTCGGGCGCGGTGGCCGAATTGGATTGTGCCCAAGCGCCTTTCCTCGTCGTCGATCTCGGGGGCGGGTCGACGGAATTGGTGCTGGGCTCCGCGGAGGTGGACGCCAGCTTCTCGGCTGACATCGGATGTGTGCGGCTGACCGAGCGTTGTCTGCACTCCGACCCGCCCACCGCCGCCGAGGTGGCCGCCGCGCGTGAGGTGGTGCGCGAACGGCTGGGGGAGGCGTTGTCGGTGGTGCCCGTCGAGCAGGCCCGTTCATGGGTGGGTGTGGCCGGCACGATGACGACGCTGTCGGCGTTGGCGCAGAAGATGCCGACGTACGATTCGGCGGCAATTCACCTGTCGCGTGTGGCTTTTCGAGAGTTGCTCGAGGTTTGCGACAGTCTCATCCGCATGACGCGCGCGCAGCGGGCGGCGTTGGGTCCGATGCACGAGGGCCGTGTCGACGTGATCGGCGGCGGTGCGATCGTGGTGGAAGAACTGGCCTACGTCCTAGAGCAGCGTGCGGGCATCGACGAGTTGATCGTCAGCGAGCACGACATCCTCGACGGCATCGCGCTCTCGATCGGTTAGCGGCGGCCGTAAAGCCGCTGGCAGCCGCTGCCGTAGTTGCCGCAGTGGTTGCCTGACTGACACTTCTGACAGCGGCAGGTGCAATTCTTTTCTTCGGGAGCGCTCATCGTCTCAGCTTGCGCCGAATACCGACTGTTGTCGATGCCCGGTGATTCACGGGATGCGGTAGAACGGGTCGGGCAGGAGGAAGGTCCGTTCGGCGTGCCCGCCGGCGAGGTCTGACGGCTGGTCGCCGATGTTCGCGACGATCGTGTAACCCTCCGCTTCGATCGCGGCGCGCTGTGGTGCCTTGAAGTCGGCAGCTGAGGGGTAGCGGGCGCCCGTCGGCGTCATGATCAGGCGGTCGTATCCGGTGTAGCCGGCCGACTGCAGGTTTCGCTCGGTCGCGGCGCGCTGGCTTTCGTCGCGGCCGGTGATGAAGAAGACGGCTGCGGCAAGGCTTTTGGCGGTGTGGAAGGTGTCCAGTGTCGGGCGGATGGGCGGGTCCTGGGCGGAGAGGTCCCACGCGCGCCACGAGCACGGCCCGGGCAGGTGGCATGGACCGTCGATGAATCGGCCGAAGTCGTTGGCCTTGATCACTTCCCAGTTCGACAGCGAGGTTTCGTCGATGTCGAGGACGACGGCAGGGCGCGCAGTTTCGGGCACTCGGTTGTTGATCCAGTCGGTCGCCTGGGCGGCGACCGCCGCCAGGTCACGGTCGTAGTCGCCACTGTCGTGGTAGGCGATCGCGGCTGCCTTGGCGTCTCCGACGTTGACGGGCTCATCCGGGTCGGCTGCCGCTTGGCCGGTGAATGCGATGGCCAGGGCGACGGACACCACGGCGCTGAGAAATGTATGGCGAGCGGACATGCTGCAGACCTTAAGCGGTCGCTCCAACCTGAGCGGCAGGTATGGTACCGGGCAAGAATGCCGTATCGGCGGCGAGGAACCGCGGCGCACGAATTGTACGTGCTCAAAAAGTGGTTGGGCACAACAAATCTCAGCTATAAGCCAGCCGGATCGGCGACCTTCACCGCAATGCGGCCGCGAGGCATCGGTGATGCTGGCCCAGCAGGGCGTGTTGACGCCTGTCGACCAGCGGGCTGCACATTGCATCGCCATGGTCGGCGGCCAGCCCTCGGTCGTGACATGTGAATGGTTCGACGACGCGCGGTCGACTTCTGTCGCTGCTTGCGCTTCGGGGCAGGGTATCGGTTGAGCAGATAGGCTTCGTGGCTGCGACGCCCCCATAGCCCAATTGGCAGAGGCAGCGGACTTAAAATCCGCCCAGTGTCGGTTCGAGTCCGACTGGGGGCACCGATGTTCTTGCAGGTAGAGGCCGCTTCTGCCTCGAACACATGTGCGGTTGGCGAGCCTCAAAAGGGTCTGCGTCAGCACCACGTCAGCAATTACGTGACTAAATCGGCGGGTGGCAGCCTCGGCAACCTCTGGCTTGTCGGCCGATAGACATATCCTGCTGACCATGGCGGACGAACCCGACGTGTTGTACCACTACACGGACGCGGGCGGATTCGCGGGGATGGTCCAGTCCGGCAAGTTGTGGGCTACGGACATTAGGTTTCTGAACGACCCGCTGGAACTCAGGTACGCCTGGGAAGCACTACTTGCCGCTCTGGAAACAGCCAAGGCGGAAAAGCCAGAATATTCCGAGGCCTACGATGCTGCCTTGCAGGCGGTTTCAATGACCAATGCTATTTATCCCGATACCATCGAAGACCGCATTTTCTCGACTTCGTTCTCAGCTGATGGCGACGAGTTGGGCCAGTGGCGTGCGTACGCGGATGATGCAAAGGGAATGGCGTTGGGGTTCGACAAGGAAAGCATCACGCACCTAAAGGTTCCGTACTTCCACCACACGGAGCACGGCCAGCTTGTTCAAATGACAGCGATAGAGGGGGATACGAACCAGCAGGTCCCGTTTACGCGTGGTTCGTTTACGCAGCCAGTCAGATACGGCGACGAAGCACGAAAGCGGGCTATAGATGCGGTGCTCTATCAAGTCGAGCAGTCCTGCGCGAAGAACGGTTTGGGACGTCTTGATGTTAAGTTATTCAACATCATCAACCGAATTCCGGTGTTCCTGTCAATGCTCGCGCTGGTTAAGAAGGCAAGCTATGAAAGCGAGCGGGAGTGGCGGTTCACAATCGCGGAACACTTCGGGTCGTCATCGCTGGCCATGAAGACGGCTCTATCGAAAATCGAAGAGTTCAAGTGGGCCGCGCAGGGAGCCCTTGAAACCGTTGACGTGAAGTTCCGGCCAGGCGGTCGGGCTGGCTTCAAGCCATACACGGAAATCCCGTTTAAGAAATGCGCGCTTGTCAAAGTCGTCGTTGGACCCAACATCGAGAGCCGCGACCTGGCGGTCTCAACTGCGAGGAGGCTGTTACAGCGCTATGGATTTTGGCACACCGAAGTTGCGCCGTCCGAACATGAGTACCGCGTCTAGATACCTAGCTACGCCTTCCTTCGTTGCGCCAGTTCGACCACGTTGTCCGCAGCCACAACGCCCCGCCAACCTTCGGTGCGGCCTGTTCGTCCTCGTTGATGTAGTCCGTGTAGGTGGTCAGCTTCAGTACGAAAGTGGAGTGTCCGAGCCACTTGCTCACCTGCATGTAGTGCTCGCCAGCGCTCAGGTTCATCGTGGCGAACGTGTGGCTTAGGTCGTGGAACCGTACATTGTCGAGCCCGACGGCTCGACAGGCCTGCGCGAAATAGTGTTCGTGCAGAATGCCCGCGTGAACCGGCCTGGCCCAATCGAACGTGTAGCGGTTGCGCCGACCGGGGAACAGCGGCGTGTGCGGTATGTACTTCATGCCCTGCGTGTTGGTGGCTGAGAAGGGGTGAAGTCGGGTCAAGTAGTCCCTCAGATCGTCCGCCAACCACGGGGCTAGCGGCACTACGCGATCCGAATG
>NZ_JCALDH010000016.1:0-84660 GCF_059812765.1 Mycobacterium sp. NGS39
CCGAAGGGCCATGTACCCCCTGCGGGACCGAACCATGGGAGCGTGGCTGTGGTCGCGCCGGCGCGGGGTCATCGCTGGAGTGCAGCATCCGCTCTCCATGGCGCGAATTGGGTCGACGACGCGACGCCAATCGAGTTGATCTGGCGGCGTTCTCGTCCCCACCCCGGGCTTGTAGTCAGGCAAGAAGCCATTGCCGACGACGAGATCACCCGCGTTGCGCGGATACCTGTGACCACGCCGGCGCGGACCGCCTTCGACCTCGGTCGTCATCTGCGTCGAGGTGAGGCGCTCGAGCGACTCGACGCCTTGATGCGAGCCACCTCGTTTTCCATCGAGGACGTCCAACTGCTGAGCAAGCGCTATCAAGGCGCACGCGGCACGCGTCAACTCCGCACGCTGCTGCCGCTTGTCGACGGCGGAGCGGCGTCGCCAAGGGAGACGTGGCTGCGGCTGCTGTTCATCGACGCCGGCTTCCCGAAGCCCACCACGCAAATTCCTGTCGTCGACGAGAGGGGGCGGCTCGTGCGTTGGCTCGACATGGGCTGGAAGGAGTTCATGGTGGCCGCTGAATACGACGGGCAACAGCACCTCACGAACCGCGCCCAATACGTCAAGGACATGAAAGTTTTCCCAACATTGCACCGCTTGGGCTGGATCGTGGACCGCGTCATCAAGGAGCATTGCGAGGCGGAGACCGTCACCCGCTCGTATGAGGCGATGGTCTCGCGCGGGTGGAAACCGGACTTCACGTGTGCCGAGGCGATAGCCCGGTTGCAGGCGGTCCGCTTACCGGGCTGATAACCGTTCGCGACGCAGCAGCGCCACCTCGTCGAGCTCCAGCGGTGGCAGCTCGCCCACCACGCGCGTGAGCAGTAGGTCCGCCAGCTCGGGGTTGCGTGCCAGACAGGGACCGTGCATGTAGGTGGCGACGACGCTGCCCTGCACCGCGCCGTCGAAGCCGTCGCCGGCGCGATTGCCCGCACCGCGAGTCACCGCCGCCAGCGGTTGAGCGGTCGAACCCAAAACCGTTCCGCCCCTGTGGTTTTCGAAGCCGGTCAACGGCTGGCTGAGCCCGTCGAGCAGGGGCCGGCTCACCACCTCGCCGATGGTGCGGACGGCCTGCGGCGAGGTCACCAGATCCAGCAGCCCGACGCCGTCGACGCGCTCACCTGCTGAGGTCTCATACCAGTGGCCGAGGACTTGGATCGCCGCGCAGATCGCCAGCACCGGCGCACCGCGCGAAACCGCTTGCTGTAGGCCGGGATACCGCTGCAGATGCTTGGTGGCCAACCGCTGGGCGTAATCCTCGGCCCCGCCAAGGGTGTAGAGATCCAGCGACGACGGCACCGGGTCGGCCAGGGTGATCTCGACGATCTCGGCGGGTATCCCGCGCAGGAGCAGTCGCTGCCGCAGCACCACCGCGTTGCCGCTGTCGCCGTACGTACCCATCACGTCGGGCAGCACCAGCCCGATCCGAACCGCCTCAGGCACGGTGCCTGCCCAGCGCGCGTTGCAGTTGCAGAAACGCGGTGTAGTTGGCGATCACTTCGACGTGCCCGGGCGGACACGACTCGATCGCCGCGATCGTGTCGTGGACCAGCGTGTGCTCCACGCCTGCGTAGGTCAGCCGCACCGCCAGATCGGTACCACGCTCACCAGCGGCCACCACGGACGTCCCTTCGAAGTGCTCGAACCGGACGTCCCACAGCCACGACAGGTCCTCGCCGTCGGGCACTTGACCGTTCACCGCGATGACGACGCCGGCGCCCTGCTTGTCGATCATCGACAGCGCCTCCTGCCAGCCCGCGGGATTCTTGGCCAGCAGAATGCGGGCGGTGTGACGGCCGAGCGCCACCGTCCGGTACCGGCCGGCGACTTCTGACACCCTCGAGACCGCCGCCACTGCGGAAGCCGGGTCCACCCCCAGCGACACTGCCGCCGCGACCGCCTGCGCGGCATTGCCGCGGTTCACCGCACCGGGCAGCGACAGGGTCATCGGCAGCGCCAAGCCGTCTGGGCCGTACAGAATTTCGTCGTCGAACCACCACTGCGGAGTAGGGCGTTTGAAATCTGTGCCCGTGCTGTACCAGTGGGAGTGGTCGCGGACGATCACCTCGCCGGACCGTGGGCAACTCACCGAGTCGTTGGCCCAGGCCCCGCCGGCGGACACCCACACCACTCGTGGACAGTCGTAGGCTGCCGAAGTCATCAGCACGTCGTCACAGTTGGCCACCACCACCGCGTCGGGATGACGCGCCAGCCCGGCCCGTAATGTGCGTTCGATCGTGTTGATCTCGCCGACCCGGTCCAGCTGGTCACGCGACAGATTGAGCAGCACGATCACCCGCGGATCCACCGCGTCGGCGACGTGCGGCAGATGCATCTCGTCCACCTCCAGCGCGGCCAGCGAAGCGTCGCGGGCCACTGCCAGCGCCGCGATCAGCCCGGCGTCCATGTTCGCGCCCTCGGAGTTCGTCGCCACCCGTCCCAGCGACTCCAGGGCCGCCGCCGCCATCCGCGTCGTCGTGGACTTGCCGTTGGTGCCGGTCACCAGCACCGTCTGGCGCCCCTCGCCCAGCTGCCGCAGCAGCGAACGATCCAGCGTCATCGCGACCAGGCCGCCGATCATCGCGCCCGCTCCGCGGCCGGTCGCTCGCGACGCCCATCGTGCCGCCGCTCCGGCGGCGAGCGCGAGGCGTCCGCGGGTGGTGATCACCGGGGCAGTTTATGACGACGTGCCCACTGAACTGCGACACGAGCGCTGCGATCAGCTGTTTTGTCGGTGCTGCGTGCCATTCTGGGGGCGTGACAGCGCCAGCGACGTGCACGACGCCGTGGGGTCGGCCGGCGGCCGAGCACGACGCCGGCTGGGTGGTCGTGGACGTCGAGACGTCAGGTTTCCGCCCGGGTCAGGCGCGCATCATCAGCATCGCCGCGTTGGCGCTGGGCGCCGACGGCAGCATCGAGCGCTCGGTGGTCAGCCTGCTGAACCCCGGCGTCGATCCTGGTCCGACGCACGTGCACGGCCTCACGGCCCAGATGCTGGCGGACCAGCCGTCGTTCGCGCAGATCGCCGCCGAGCTGGCCGATCTACTGCAGGGCCGCACATTGGTCGCCCACAACGTCGCGTTCGACTACATGTTCTTGGCCGCCGAAGCGGAGTTGGCGGGGGTCGAACTGCCGGTCGACACCGTGATGTGCACGGTGGAGCTGACCCGGCGGCTGGCGCTGGGCACGGAGAACTTGCGGCTGGAGACGCTGGCGTCGCACTGGGGCGTCCCACAGCTTCGCCCGCACGATGCCCTTGACGACGCGCTCGTGTTGTCACGGGTGTTGACGTCCGCAGTGCACCGCGCCCGCGAGCTGGACGTGTGGCTGCCGCTGCGGCCGACTACGCGACGGCGCTGGCCGAACGGCCGTGTCACGCACGACGAGCTGCGGCCGCTCAAGGCTGTGGCGGCCCGGGTTCCGTGCCCATGGCTGAATCCAGGGCCTCACGTCGCCGGCCGGCCACTGGTGCAAGGCATGCGTGTGGCGTTGTCGGCCGAAGTGCAGCGCACCCATGAGGAACTGATCGAGCGGATCCTGCACGTCGGACTCGCTTACACCGACGTCGTCGATGCCGAAACGTCACTGGTGATTTGCAACGATCCAAATGCCGAGCAGGGCAAGGGTTTTCATGCCCGCGAACTGGGTGTGGCCACGATGTCGGACGCGGAGTTCATGGCCGCGCTCGACTCGGTCGTCGGGGGTACCTCGATCGAGGAGTTCACCGATCCGACGGTCGCCGGCGACCAGTTCGCGCTGTTCTGATTCGCGCCAAGGTCAAAGCTGGCGCACAGCCTCGACCCACGCGGCACCTAGCCGGCCTGTGAAGACTGCCGTCATGGCCTTTTCGAGCGACTGCATGCATCCAAATGCACTGAGACAGAGCGGTTTTGGGCCAGACCGCAGAACGGAGCTCGTGAGATGAAGATCGCTAAGTTGATTGCCGGCGCGACCATTGCCGGCGGGTTGGGCGCGGCGGCGCTGGGTGTCGGCGCTGGTCTGGCCGGCGCTGAGCCACCGCCGGGACCGGGGCAGCCCGGACCAGCTCAGCCGTGGCCGGGTGAGGCCGGACCCGGCCCGCAGGGTCCCGACCGCGGGCCGGAGGGTCCCGATCGCGGGCCGGAGGGTCCCGATCGCGGGCCGCACGTCGGGGAACCGCCGGCGTGGGCGCCGCCGCGTCCTGCCCCTCCCGGCTATGCGCCGAACGCGCCGGTGGTCTGGGACATCGATCACCAGGGCTGGGGCATCTGGCTCGGCTCCATCTGGATCCCGCTGTAGAGGTGATCTCGGCGCGCAAAACCGCAAAACGTAGCGCAGCGTCGTTTTGCGCGCCGAGATCGCGCGGCTAGCGCGAGGCCCGGTTCACCGCCGACACCACCGCGCGCAGCGACGCGGTGGTGATCGACGTCGCGATGCCCACGCCCCACACGGTCCGACCGTTCACCGACGCCTCCACATAGGCAGCTGCCTGGGCCTGTTCACCCGACGACATCGCATGCTCGGCGTAGTCGAGCACCTGCACGTCGATGCCGACCGTCGAGAGCGCGTGCACGAAAGCCGCCAGCGGGCCGTTGCCTTCCCCGCGGATCTCGGTTTCCACGCCGTCGACCAGGACGGTCGCCTCGATCGCATCGGTGCCGCCGTCGGTTTCCGCGGCGATCACCCGCTGGCGCACCCGCTCGAGCGGACGCACGGGCCGCAGGTACTCGTCGGCGAAGACGTCCCACATCTCCTTCGACGACACCTCACCGCCCTCGCCGTCGGTGATCTTCTGGATCACCTGCGAGAACTCGATCTGCAAGCGGCGCGGCAGCATCAGGCCGTGGTCGGCCTTCATGATGTAGGCGACGCCGCCCTTGCCGGACTGTGAGTTGACCCGGATCACGGCCTCGTAGGTGCGCCCCACGTCCTTCGGGTCGATCGGCAGGTACGGCACCTGCCACAAGATGTCGTCGACGTCGGCGCCGGCTTCGTCCGCGGCGTACTTCATCGCGTCCAGACCCTTGTTGATGGCGTCCTGGTGGCTGCCCGAAAATGCGGTGTACACCAGATCGCCGCCGTAGGGATGACGTTCGCCCACCGGCAGCTGATTGCAGTACTCCACGGTGCGACGGATCTCGTCGATGTTGGAGAAGTCGATCTGCGGGTCGATGCCGCGGCTGAACAGGTTCAGCCCTAGCGTCACCAGGCAGACGTTGCCGGTGCGCTCGCCGTTGCCGAACAGGCACCCCTCGATGCGGTCAGCGCCGGCTTGGAAGCCCAATTCTGCTGCGGCAACAGCGGTTCCGCGGTCGTTGTGCGGATGAAGGCTCAGGATCACGCTGTCGCGACGGGCCAGGTTGCGGTGCATCCATTCGATCGAGTCGGCGTATACGTTCGGGGTGGCCATCTCGACGGTCGCCGGCAGATTGAAGATGATCGGGTGCTCGGGCGTGGGCTCGATCACGTCGCCGACGGCATTGCACACGTCGAGGGCGTACTCCAACTCGGTGCCGGTGTACGACTCGGGCGAATACTCGAAACGCCATTGCGTCTCAGGGTATTTCGCGGCTTCCTCGACGCATTTGCGCGCGCCGTCGACGGCGATCTGCTTCACCGCCTCACGGTCGGCGCGGAACACCACCCGCCGCTGGAGAATGGACGTCGAGTTGTAGAAGTGCACGATCGCCCGCGGCGCACCCGCGCACGCTTCGAAGGTCCGCTCGATCAACTCCGGGCGGCACTGCGTCAGCACCTGAATGGTGACATCGTCGGGAATCACGCCCTGCTGGATGATTTCGCGCACGAAGTCGAAGTCGGTCTGGCTGGCAGACGGGAACCCGACCTCGATTTCCTTGTAGCCCATGCGAATCAACAGGTCGAACATCCGCCGCTTGCGAGCCGGGCTCATCGGGTCGATCAGCGCCTGGTTGCCGTCACGCAGGTCCACCGCACACCACATCGGCGCGTGGGTGATGACGCGGTCGGGCCAGGTGCGATCCGGCAGCCGAATGGGCTCGACCTCGTCGGCGAATGAGCGGTACCGGTGCACCGGCATCGACGAACCGCGCTGGGTGTTCCATACCGGTTGGCCGGGGCGGGGCGGTCCGGCCGGTGTCTTGATGGTGCGGGCTGACACGAACGCGTCGGCGTTGTCGATTACTTCAACGCGAGGATCGGTGGGGGTCATTTTGCTTTGCTTTCCGGGAGTTGCGAACTACGACCGGCGCATCGCGAACACCCGCGACGGGAAGCCGGTCTGGATCAGACCCCGTCGCGGCTGCCGAGAAGGAGCACCCGCACAGAAAACACAGTACGGTCACTGTACTCCACCGGCCGCCGAGCCAGCCAGCCGGGCGTCACGGGCGAAACGGCTGGCCCCAGCGGCCCGCGAACGCGATCTTGTCCAGCGGCAGGCGCTGCCGTCCCCGCGCGTCGCGTTCGATGACCGCGGGGTCGACGGACGCGTAGTCGCCCAGCGTGCCGACGGCCACGACCGCCAGAGCGCGCACGTGCTCGGGCAACTCGAACACTTCGTATGCGCTCACAGCGTCGAAGCCGGCCATCGGGTGTGCGACCAGTCCCCGTGACACAGCTTCGACCGTCAGCTGTGCGATCGCCGCGCCGGCGTCCACCGCGGCGTAGCGCGCGGTCTTCTCGTCTGGACCCTCGTCGACGCACACCATGAACAGCGCGCTGGCCAGCTTCGCGTACCTGTTGCCGCGTTTGAGCAGCTCGCCGATCTTCGTGAACGTCTCGTCGCCGCGCAGGCCGACGATGAACCGCACCGGCTGCCGATCGCCCCAGGTTGCCGCCCACCGCGCGGCCTCGAGCAGGGCCGTGATCTGCTCGGCGGTCAGAACCGCCGTCGCGTCGAACGCCCGAGGGCTCCAGCGTGCGGCCAGCACCGGATTGATCGGAACGCTCGTGTCGGCGCTCCGGTCGGTCACCTCGGTCACGCTACGCCAGCCAAAATGACATGCGCCAAACCCTTATTCTTGGTGAAACCGCTTTCCCGAAAGGTCTCAACCGTGGCGCTCGTCGTGCAGAAATACGGTGGATCGTCGGTCGCCGACGCCGACCGTATCCGCCGCGTGGCCGAGCGCATCGTCGAGACGAAAAAACAAGGCAACGAGGTCGTCGTCGTGGTCTCGGCGATGGGCGACACCACCGACGAACTGCTCGACCTGGCCAAGCAGGTCTGCCCGGCGCCGCCACCGCGCGAAATGGACATGCTGCTCACCGCGGGAGAGCGGATCAGCAACGCGCTGGTCGCGATGGCGATCGACTCGCTCGGCGCGAAGGCCCGCTCGTTCACCGGCTCGCAGGCCGGTGTGATCACCACCAGCACTCACGGCAACGCCAAGATCATCGACGTCACGCCGGGCCGGCTGCGCGACGCTCTCGACGAAGGGCTGATCGTGCTGGTTGCCGGCTTCCAGGGCGTCAGCCAGGACAGCAAGGACGTCACCACGCTGGGGCGTGGCGGCTCCGACACCACCGCTGTCGCGCTGGCCGCGGCGCTGAACGCCGACGTGTGCGAGATCTACACCGACGTCGACGGAGTTTTCACCGCCGACCCGCGCATCGTGTCCAACGCGCGCCGGCTCGACAAGGTCAGCTTCGAGGAGATGCTGGAGATGGCCGCGTCGGGTGCCAAGGTGCTGATGCTGCGTTGTGTGGAGTACGCCCGCCGCTACAACGTTCCGATACACGTCCGGTCGTCATATTCGGACAAGCCCGGCACCTGGGTGGCCGGATCGATGGAGGACATCCCCATGGAAGACGCCATTCTCACCGGAGTCGCGCACGACCGCAGCGAGGCGCGGGTCACCGTGGTCGGGATTCCCGACGTTCCGGGCTACGCCGCCAAGGTTTTTCGCGTCCTCGCCGACGCGGACATCAACATCGACATGGTGCTGCAGAACGCGTCGAAGGTGGAAGACGGCAAGACCGACATCACGTTCACCTGTTCGCGCGAGAGCGGCCCGCGTGCCGTCGAGCAGCTCAAGGCGCAGCAGGTCGAAATCGGTTTCACCAGAGTGCTTTACGACGATCACGTCGGCAAGGTCTCGCTCGTCGGCGCCGGCATGCGCAGCCATCCCGGCGTCACGGCGACGTTCTGCGAGACCTTGGCCGAGGTGGGGGTCAACATCGACCTGATCTCGACGTCGGAGATCCGAATCTCGGTGCTGGTCAAGGACACTGAACTCGACAAGGCGGTGGCCGCACTGCATGAGGCTTTCGGACTCGGCGGCGACGAGGTCGCGACGGTGTACGCAGGGACGGGCCGCTAGATGGTAGCGATAGGAGTCGTCGGCGCCACCGGCCAAGTAGGCGAGGTGATGCGCAAGCTGCTCGACGAACGCGACTTTCCCGCCACCTCAGTGCGGTTCTTCGCGTCGGCGCGTTCGGCCGGGCGCAAGCTGTCGTTCCGGGGACAGGAGATCGAGGTCGAAGACGCCGCGACCGCCGATCCGAGCGGCTTGGACATCGCGCTGTTCTCAGCGGGCGCGTCGACGTCGCGGGTGCAGGCACCGCGATTCGCCGAAGCCGGCGTCACGGTGATCGACAACTCGTCGGCATGGCGAAAAGACCCTGACGTGCCGCTGGTGGTGTCCGAGGTGAACTTCGCTGCGGCCGCGCGCCGGCCGAAGGGGATCATCGCGAACCCGAACTGCACCACGATGGTGGCAATGCCGGTGCTCAAGGTGCTGCACGACGAGGCCGAGCTGGTACGGATCGTGGCGTCGACGTACCAGGCGGTGTCGGGCAGCGGCGTCGCCGGGGTGTCCGAGCTGGCTGCGCAAACCCGGGCCGTGATCGACGACGCCGAGCAGCTGGTGCAGGACGGCAGCGCACTGTCGTTCCCGAAGCCTGAAAAGTACGTCGCCCCAATCGCTTTCAATGTGGTCGCGCTGGCCGGCTCGCTGGTGGACGACGGCTCCGGCGAAACCGACGAAGACCAGAAGCTGCGTCATGAGAGCCGCAAGATCCTCGGCATCCCCGACCTTGCGGTCAGCGGGACATGTGTGCGGGTGCCGGTCTTCACTGGCCACTCGCTGTCGATCAACGCGGAGTTCGCCCGCCCCCTGTCGGTAGAGCGTGCGACAGAGCTGCTGTCCGATGCGCCGGGCGTGAAACTGGTCGACGTGCCGACACCGCTGGCCGCTGCCGGAATCGACGAGTCGCTGGTGGGGCGCATTCGCCGGGATCCCGGTGTTCCCGACGGCCGCGGGCTCGCGCTGTTCGTCTCCGGCGACAACCTGCGCAAGGGCGCGGCGCTGAACACCATCCAGATCGCCGAGTTGCTGACGGCTCAGCTCTAGCCGCCGAAACGGTATTCCACGCGGAAAAGTGCGAGTGAGAGCCACGCGGAATGCCGTTTCGGCGCTGACCGCGGTCGCTGTCCTCACCGCGGCACCGGCCCTCGCTGATCCGCCCTCGCCGCAGCCGCAACCTGTCCTCGGGCCGCTGGCCGAGGGTCAGGTGGTGCGCATCGGTCCGGTGGCTGGAACCGGAACGCCTACCCGCGACTACGGCATCGGTGCGACCGACCTGTGCGAATTCATGGAATTTCCGAGCGGGATCCTGCAGGTGTGCGGCGACAGTTTCGCCGGCCAGGGCGTCGGCTTCGGGGGCTGGTACGCGCCGATCGCACTGCACGTCGACACCGACTCGATCGACGACCCGGCCGGAGTGCGCTACGACCGCGTCATGGGCATCGGCACACCGCTGCTGGCAGATCCCACACCCGCGGGCGATTCGCAATTGCCGGCCGGCGTGGTGCAGATCAACCGCGACAACTACCTCTTGGTCACCACGGTGCGAAACTTGGTGCCGCAGAGTTCGCGGCTGGTGAAAGCCCAAGCGGCGCAGCCAGGTTGGCGCACCGTGCCGGGTTCGGTGCGCGACGCCAGCTTCCAGGGTGGCCGGCAGTCTCAGATCAGCGGGTACTACGACCCCGTGCCCACAAGCGAGTCGCCGACCGGATGGGTGTACATCGTCGCCAACAACTTCGACCGCACTCAGCCGGTCACGTTGTATCGGGCCAAACCGGAGGCGTTCACCGACCGGTCGAGCTGGCAGGGCTGGTCGGGGTCGCCCGGCCCCGACGGGGGGTGGAACAAGCCGCCGACACCGCTGTGGGGCGACAAGGTCGGCGAGATGAGCATCAAGCAGATCGACGGCAAGGTGGTGCTGTCGTATCTCAACCTGACGACCGGCGACATGGAGGTGCGGGTGGCCGAGCACCCGACCGGTCTGGGCACCGCGCCGGTCACCACGGTGGTTCAGGCGGCCCCCTGGCCCGACCCGCCGGAGACGCTGCCGCCGCCAGACGACAATCGGCTGTCCCAGGCCTACGGCGGCTACATTTCGCCGGGGTCGACGCTCGACGAGTTGCGGATCTTCGTCAGCCAATGGCACAACGTCGATCCACGCTCGCGTGCGCCGTATCGGGTGATTCAGTTCGCGGTGAACCCGGTCAAGCCGTAGCCGAACGCCGTGGCCAGAACCCTGTGCCTACCGGCCCGCTTTCATAGCGAATGCACAGCACCGATCGGGCCATCCATGGCAATGTGCTCGGCATCATCGAAAGCATGACTGAAACAGCTGAACAACCAACTACTCCCGTCAGGACCGAGGAGCCGGCCCGCCCGAGGCCGAGCCGGCTCAACCAAGTGTTGGCCTGGGTCGGCATCGTGGCCGGCGTGGTGTTCATCGTCGCCGTGGTGTTCTTCTCCGGGTTCATCATCGGCAAGCACTCCGGTTCCGGATTAGGCCATTTCCGGGGCCATCACGGCGTGCACATGTTCCACCGCGGCGGACCGCCGCCGATGGGCCCGGGAACCTGGCAGGGCCCGGGTCAGATGGGCCCGGGTCAGATGGGCCCGGGTGCGCCGGGTGCGCCGGGTAGTCCAGGTAACCCGCCGTCGCCGACGAGCGTTCCCTCGCCCCCGCGTCCGTAGCCGACGTGCGCCGAACGCGCGTCGCCGGCGAACATTCTTCGAACTTTTCGCCACTGACGCACGTTTCGGTGCCGTCTGGTCGATCTATTTGGGTACGTGTAGTGGGTACCTGTAGGGGTGCGACAGCCAGCACCGAGAGAGATGAGACGAAATGGCGGAAAAGTACGCGACAACTGACGGCGGAGCACCCGTACCCAGCTTCGAGCACTCGCTGACGGTCGGTCCGGACGGCCCGATCCTGCTGCATGACCACTACCTCATCGAGCAGATGGCGAACTTCAACCGGGAGCGCATCCCGGAGCGCCAGCCGCACGCCAAGGGTGGCGGGGCGTTCGGGCACTTCGAAGTCACCCAGGACGTCAGCAAGTACACCAAGGCCGCGGTGTTCCAGCCGGGCACCAAGACCGACACGCTGGTCCGCTTCTCCACGGTCGCCGGCGAGCGCGGCAGCCCAGACACGTGGCGCGACCCGCGCGGCTTCGCGGTGAAGTTCTACACCAGCGAAGGCAACTTCGACATGGTGGGCAACAACACCCCGGTGTTCTTCGTGCGCGACCCGATGAAGTTCCAGAACTTCATCCGCAGCCAGAAGCGCCTGCAGGCAAGCAATCTGCGCGACCACCACATGCAGTGGGATTTCTGGACGCTGTCGCCGGAATCAGCGCATCAGGTGACCTGGTTGATGGGTGACCGCGGCATCCCCAAGACCTGGCGGCACATGAACGGCTACTCCAGCCACACGTACAGCTGGATCAACGCCGACGGCGAACTCTTCTGGGTCAAGTACCACTTCAAGACCGACCAGGGCATCGAATTTCTCACCCAGGAGGAGGGCGACCGGCTGGCCGGTGAGGACGGCGACTATCACCAGCGCGACCTCTACGAGTCCATCGAAGGCGGCAACTATCCGAGCTGGACGCTCAACGTGCAGATCATGCCGTTCGAGGAAGCCAAGACGTATCGGTTCAACCCGTTCGACCTGACGAAAGTGTGGCCGCACGGTGACTACCCGCTGCACGAAGTCGGTCGGCTCACGCTGAACCGCAACGTCACCGACTACCACGCCGAGATGGAGCAGGCGGCGTTCGAGCCGAACAACATGGTGCCGGGCAC
This sequence comes from Mycobacterium sp. NGS39, assembly GCF_059812765.1. Classification (NCBI taxonomy): domain Bacteria; kingdom Bacillati; phylum Actinomycetota; class Actinomycetes; order Mycobacteriales; family Mycobacteriaceae; genus Mycobacterium; species Mycobacterium sp. NGS39. Next base: position 12,111 of record NZ_JCALDH010000016.1, read on the forward strand.
CGGCCTGTCACCGGACAAGATGCTGCTGGCGCGCGGCTTCTCATACGCCGACGCCCACCGTGCCCGACTTGGCGTGAACTACAAGCAGATTCCGGTGAACACCCCCAAAGTCGAGGTGCACAGCTACAACAAGGACGGGGCGATGCGAATCCGCAACGTCACCGATCCGGTGTACACACCGAACTCGATGGGCGGCCCCGAAGCCGATCCCCGGCGCGCGGCTGAAGTGCACTGGGCTTCGGACGGCGACATGGTGCGTGCGGCGTATACGTTGCGGCCGGACGACGACGACTGGGGGCAGGCCGGCACGTTGGTGCGTGAAGTGCTCGACGATGAGGCCCGAGAACGCTTGGCGCACAACATCATCGGGCACGTGTCCGATGGTGTGAAGGAGCCGGTGCTGTCACGGGTGTTCGAGTATTGGCGCAACGTCGACTCCGATCTGGGCAAGAAGGTGGAGGAAGGCGTGCGGGCTAAGCTCGAGGGCAACGGCGCGTAATTCGGCGAATCGCGACGGGCGTCTTGCTGTCTCGACCGAGGCTGGCATGATCGAGCCCATGAGCATCGAAGTCGTTTACACCGCAGAGTCCACGGCATCCGGCGGAGGCCGCGACGGCCATGTGAAGTCGACCGACGGCAAGATCGACCTCGACACCCGCCCACCGAAGGAGATGGGTGGCAGCGGGGAAGGAGTCAACCCCGAACTGCTGTTCTCAGCCGGCTATGCGGCGTGCTTCCTGGGTGCGCTGCGGCTCGTCGCCCGCAACGAGAAGATCGACCTGGACGACGCCACGGCAATCACCGCGCGCATCGGCTTCGGCAAGGACTCGGAGGGCGGCTTCGGCCTGACCGGACAGCTCATCGGTTACCTGCCTGGGCTCGAGCAGAAGCAGGCCGACGAGCTGATGCAAAAGGCCCACCAGGTGTGCCCGTACTCCAAAGCCACCCGCGGCAACGTCGACGTTGAGCTCTCGGCGAAGGTTTAGCGCAGTTCGCTGGGCCGCTGCAGCGCTCGGTGTCGGCGTTGCAGCAGGCCTGGCGGTCCCCGCACACGCCAGGCCCTCTGAGCCCGGCGTCGTGAACTACGCGGTGATGGGCAAAGGGTCGGTCGGCAACATCGTCGGTGCGACGATGCGGTGGGAGAACTTCTTCACCGAGCCGTTCCAGGGCTATTGGGTGGACGTGCCGGCGTGCAACAACTGGGCCGACATCGGGCTACCCGAGGTCTACCTCGATCCCGATCTCGCCTCGTTCAACGGTGCCGAAACCAAGGAATCGCCAACGGACGAAACGCATTTCGTGAAGCAGGCGGTCGGTGTCTTCGCCACCAACGACGCCGCTGACCGCGCGTTTCATCGGGTGGTTGACCGCACCGTCGGGTGCGCCGGCCAGACCACAGGCATGCACTTTGCCGACGGCACAAATCAGGTGTGGTCGTTTTCGAGCGGACTGCAAAACGCCACCGACCAGGAGTGGGTGAAGCAGGAGGCCGGCACCGATCGGCGCTGCTTTACGCAAACCCGCCGCCGGGAGAACGTGCTGCTGCAAGCCAAGGTGTGCCAGTCGGGCAACGGCGGCCCGGCGGTGAACGCGTTGGCCGGCGCGATGCAGAACTCACTGGGCCAGTAGCACGACGCCCACCTGTCACCGAGCCGTCACGCCAATCGGCGAGAACTTGTCGGTCCTCTGCAACAAGATGGAGGAATGGCCGAGGCCGAGATCGCCGTTGCGTCAGAGGTGCAGGATCAGCCCCTCCACTCGGTCAGCGCCGCGGCCGATCACATCGCCGCCACCTGCCTGACCGAGACTCCGGTGGGTCTGGTCGGGTTGGAGTTGGAGGCGCACTGCTTCGACATCGCAGCGCCCCAGCGTCGACCGGGCTGGACCCAACTGTGCGACGTGATCGCCGCATTGCCTGAACTTCCTGGGGGCAGTCGCGTCACTGTCGAGCCCGGCGGCGCCGTGGAGTTGTCAACCCCGCCGATGTGGGGTGTTGTCGCCGCCATCGACGCGCTGACGGCCGACAGGGCGGTGCTGCGGACGGCATTCGCTCAAGCCGGTCTCGGGCTGGTGCTGCTCGGCACGGATCCGCTGCGGCCGCCCCGGCGAGTGAATCCCGGTGCCCGCTATCAGGCTATGGAGAAGCACTTCGCCGCCGCGAACACCGGTGAGGCGGGCGCAGCAATGATGACGTCGACGGCGTCGGTGCAAGTGAACGTCGATGCCGGCCCGGTGCACGGCTGGGCCGACAGAGTTCGCCTGACGCACGCCCTCGGCCCGACGATGATCGCGATGTCGGCCAATTCCCCGCTGCTGGCCGGGTCGTTCACCGGCTGGCGCAGCACCCGGCAGCGCGTGTGGGGCCAGCTCGACGTCGCGCGTTGCGGTCCGGTCCTCGGCGCCACCGGCGACGACCCGGCCAGCGATTGGGCCCGCTACGCGCTGCGCGCGCCGGTGATGCTCGTCCACGGCCCAGAAGCAGTACCGGTCACCCGGTATGTCGCCTTCGCCGACTGGGTCGACGGGCGGGCGAGTCTGGCCGGACGCCCCACCACAGCAGACCTGGACTACCACCTGACCACGCTGTTCCCTCCGGTGCGGCCGCGGCGCTGGCTCGAGGTGCGCTACCTCGACAGCGTGCCCGACGCCCTCTGGCCGGCTGTAGTTTTCACCCTGGTCACTCTTCTTGACGACCCTGCCGCGGCCGACCTGGCGGCAGAGGCCACCGAGCCGGTTGCCACGGCGTGGGATGTCGCAGCCCGGGTGGGGCTGGCCGACCGGCGGCTGCATGCCAGCGCCACCCGCTGCGTCGCCGCGGCCGCGGATCGCGCTCCGCCGTCGCTGCACTCTTCGATGCAGCGGCTGGTCCGCATCGTCGAGCAGGCAGGCTGTCCGGGTGAGGAATTCGCCGAGCGGGCGATCTGTTGCGGGGTGGCAGCAGCGGTGACGGAACTGGCGAGGAGCGAAGGGTGATGTCGACACGCGACCGGCTGGCACGTGATTTGATCGCCGCGCGAGAACGGACCTTGGCGCTGGTCGACGTCGACGACGACGAGCTGCGCCGCCAATTCGACCCGCTGATGAGCCCGCTGGTGTGGGATCTGGCCCACATCGGCCAGCAAGAGGAACTGTGGCTGCTGCGCGGCGGCAACCCCGACCGGCCGAGCATGCTCGGCCCGAAGGAATCGCTGTACGACGCGTTCGTCCACTCGCGCGCCAGCCGGGTGGATCTGCCGCTGCTGTCTCCCACCGAAGCGCGTGCGTTCTGCCGCACGGTGCGCGACGAGGCGCTCGATGCGCTCGACGGGGTTCCCGACGACCAGCCACTGTTTCCCTTCGCGCTCGTCCTGAGCCATGAGCATCAGCACCGCGAAACGATGCTGCAGGCGCTGAACTTGCGCGTCGGCGAACCGCTTCTGCAGCCGGGTGCGCCGCTGCCGCACGGGCGGCCCGGGGTGGCCGGCACGTCGGTGCTGGTGCCCGGCGGGCCGTTCGTGCTCGGCGTCGACGCGAACACTGAACCGGACTCACTCGACAACGAACGCCCGGCCCGCGTCGTCGACGTGCCGTCGTTTCGCATCGGCCGCGTGCCCGTCACCAATGCCGAGTGGCAGGCGTTCGTCGACGACGGCGGCTACCGCGCGCCGCAGTGGTGGTCGCAGCGGGGCTGGCAGCATCGTGTCCGGGCTGGTTTGGAAATGCCGCAGTTCTGGAACGGCGACGGCACCCGCACGCGGTTCGGCCACGTCGAAGACCTGCCGCCCGACGAGCCCGTGCAGCACGTGACGTACTTCGAAGCGCAGGCGTACGCCGCGTGGGCCGGCGCCCGCCTGCCCACCGAGATCGAGTGGGAGAAGGCGTGCGCGTGGGATCCGCACATGCAGAGCCGCCGTCGCTTCCCGTGGGGAAATGCCGAGCCCACGCCGGAACTGGCGAATCTGGGCGGTGACGCGCTGCGGCCTGCACCCGTCGGTGCCTACCCGGCGGGCGCGTCCGCGTACGGCGCCGAGCAGATGCTGGGCGACGTGTGGGAGTGGACGTCGTCGCCGCTGCGGCCGTGGCCGGGTTTCACACCGATGATCTACCAGCGCTACTCGCAGCCGTTCTTCGACGGCGACTACCGCGTGCTGCGGGGCGGGTCGTGGGCGGTCGCCCGGGAGATCCTGCGGCCCAGCTTCCGCAACTGGGACCACCCGATCCGCCGGCAGATCTTCTCGGGCGTCCGATTGGCGTGGGACGTCTGATGTGCCGGCACCTGGGCTGGCTGGGTGAGCCGCGCTCGCTGGCGTCATTGATGCTCGATCAGCCGTATGGGCTTGTGGTGCAATCGTATTCGCCGCGCCGCCAAAAGCACGGACTGCTCAACGCCGACGGCTGGGGTGTCGGGTTCTTCGACGGCGCAGGGGTGCCCAGGCGCTGGCGCAGTGCGTCGCCGCTGTGGAGTGACGCTTCATTCGCCTCGATCGCACCGGTGCTGCGAAGCAGCTGTGCGGTCGCGGCGGTCCGCTCGGCGACGGTCGGGATGCCGGTGGAAGCCTCGGCGTCGGCCCCGTTCACCGACGGCCACTGGCTGCTGTCCCACAACGGCCTGGTGGACCGTGCGGCGTTGCCGGCCGCCCCGCATGCCGAATCAACGGTCGACAGTGCGCTTTTGGCGGCCCTGATCTTCGATCGTGGCCTCGATTCACTCGCAGACACCATCACCGACATCGCAGCGGCCGATCCCGACGCGCGCCTGAACATTCTCGCCGCCGACGGCAATCAGCTGTTGGCCACGACGTGGGGCGACACTTTATCGGTCCTGGAAGGCGACGACGGCGTCGTGGTGGCCAGCGAGCCGTTCGACGACAACCCCGCCTGGCAGGACGTGCCCGACCGTCACCTCGTGGTTGTCCACCGCCGCGCCGTCACGCTGACTCCGCTGAGAGGGGCGCAATGAGCGTCATGCTGGCCAACCACCTCGAGGCAGACTCCGCCAACCGGGCGTTGCGCCGCGACGTCCTCCACGGGTTGACGCAGACACCGAAGACGTTGCCGCCCAAGTGGTTCTACGACCAGACCGGAAGCCAGCTGTTCGACCAGATCACCCGGTTGCCGGAGTACTACCCGACCCGCACGGAGGCGACGATCCTGCGGGCGCAGGCGGCGGCGATCGCAGAATTCAGCGGCGCCGACACACTCGTCGAACTCGGCAGCGGCACGTCGGAGAAGACCCGCATGCTGCTCGACGCCCTGCATCGCCGGGGCACGCTGCGGCGGTTCATCCCGTTCGACGTCGACGCGGGCGTGTTGCAGACGGCCGGCACCGCGATCCTGGCGGAATACCGCGGCATCGAGGTCGAAGCAGTGTGCGGCGACTTCGAACAGCACCTGACTGAAATTCCCGGTGGCGGAAAACGATTGATCGCCTTCCTGGGATCCACCATCGGCAACCTGACGCCGGGTCCGCGCGCGCACTTTCTGGCCACGCTGGCCGGGGTGATGCAGCCAGGTGACAGCCTGCTGCTTGGCACCGACCTCGTGAAAGACCCTGACCGGCTGGTGCGCGCCTACGACGACAGCGCGGGAGTGACCGCGGCGTTCAACCGCAACGTGCTGGCGGTGGTGAACCGGGAGCTCGACGCGGACTTCGACCTGGATGCGTTCGAACACGTCGCCCGCTGGAACTCCGCCCAGGAGCGGATCGAGATGTGGCTGAGATCGACTGTCGCGCAGAGCGTTAGGGTCGGGGAGCTGGACCTTGACGTCCGCTTCGCGGCGGCAGAAGAGATGCTGACCGAGGTATCGTGCAAGTTCCGGCGGGACGGGGTGAGCGCCGAACTTGCTGCCGCTGGACTTCAATTGGCCCATTGGTGGACCGATCCGGCGGGTGACTTCGGCTTGTCGCTCGCGGTGAAATGAATCTGGCGCAGCGGTGGCGCGACGCCCGCCCGGCGGTCAGCGGTGTGCATTTGGACAGCGCGGCATGCTCGCGGCAGAGCTTCGCGGCGATCGACGCGGCGGCGGCGCATGCCCGTCGCGAGGCCGAGGTCGGCGGGTACGTCGCCGCGCAGGAAGCCGAAGACACGTTGGCGGCCGGGCGTGCGGCCGTCGGCGCCTTGACCGGCATGACCGCCGACGACGTGGTGTTCACCACCGGCGCCGCCCATGCGCTGGACCTCCTGCTCAGCGCCTGGCCCGACGAGCGCCGGGTGATCACCTGTGTCCCAGGCGAATTCGGACCCAACCTCGCGGCGATGGCCGCTAACGGCTTCGAGGTGACGCTGGCGCCGGTCGACTCGCTGGGCGTCGTCGCGGTCGACGAGCTGGCCCGCAGCCTGGCGGCCGATGCGCCGTCGCTGATGCATCTGACCGTGGTGCCCAGCCACCGCGGCATCGTGCAGCCGGCACACGAAATCGCCGCAGCGTGCCGAGAATTCGGCGTGCCGCTGGTGATCGACGCAGCACAAGGGCTCGGCCACGTCGACTGCGCGGTGGATGCCGACGTCATCTACGCGACGTCACGCAAGTGGCTGGCCGGTCCCCGCGGAGTCGGCGTACTCGCTGTGCACCCTGACCGGGCGGCGACGCTGCGCCCGCGGCTGCCTCCGCCACAGTGGGCAACTGACATCTCAGCGTTGCGCCGCCTCGAGATGGGTGAGGCGAATATTGCTGCCCGCGTGGGCTTTTCGGTCTCAGTGTCCGAACACGTGCAGTACGGCCCTGCCCAGGTACGCGAAGGGCTGACGGCCGCGGGGCATCTGACCCGCACCGTGCTCGGCGACCTAGCGGGCTGGCAGGTGGTCGAGCCGGCCGACGCGCCGACGGCGATCACGACCCTGGCGCCGACCGACGGGGCCGACGTGGGACAGGTGCGTGCCGAGTTGATCGCGCGCTACGGCATCGTGACCACTGTCGCCGGACCGCAGCGGGCACCGCTGGAACTGGCCAATGCCGTCTTGCGGCTGTCGCCGCACGTCGACGTCACAGAGCGGGAGTTGACGACCTTCGCGGAGGCGGTCAGTTCGCTTTGTGAGCGGTGAGTAGAAACGCAGGCATCTTCTGCCGGCCCTTCTCGTCGAGGTCGAACTGCTGCGGCGCCGCATCGGGAAGCTGCGGCATATTGGCATGAATGAACGCCGGGCGGATCTCATCGATCTCCCAGTACCTCGAAACCGCTTCGCGCAGTTCGTCTTCGGTGACCACATTCGGCAACGGCAAATCGGTGCCCTGCGGAAATGCACCAGTGGCGAACACCAAGACGAAGTACATCGCACGGGGTGCAGCCGCGCGGTGGACGGCACGCAGGTAATCGTCGCGGCTTTCGACCGGCAGTGAGTGGAACAGCGTGCTGTCGAGGATGGTGTTGAATCGGCCGTCGTAGCCGGTGAACGACGTGATGTCGTCCTGCACGAACGTCGCGGTAGTCAGCCCCCGCTCCTGCGCCGCCTTGGTAGCGGCGGCCACTGCGGTGGGTGTCAAGTCGATGCCGACGACGGTGTGGCCTTGCTCCGCCAGCGCGAGGGACGCTTCGGCCAGACCGCAGCCGGCGTCGAGGACCGGGCTGCGGAACCTGCCCTCGCGGATGAGTGTGGCGATCTCCGGCTGCGGCTCACCGATGTTCCACGGCGGCGGTCCTTCGAAGAAGCCCTGCTCCCGATAGATTTCGTCCCAATTCATCAGCTGATCCGGCATGAATTCCAACCTACAGCTCCCAGGTGTGTACCGGCTCGTTGCTGTGCATGCGCTCGGTGTAGCGCCGCAGCATCTCACACAGCGCTCGCGGACGGGTCAGTCCCTTTTCTTCCTGCAGCGCGTTGACCGTCTGCACCTGCCACGCGGCGCCGTTGACGCCGGCTTTGGCGCGACCCTCGATGACGCCGAGGTAGCGATCGCGGACCGTCACCGCCACGCCCCACCGGCGCAGGCCCTCGTCGGCGAGCGGCAGCAGTCGCCGCAGCACGAGTTCGTCGGCGGTGACGGTGCCCATGCCGGGCCAGTACAGTCGCGTGGCCATCCCGAACCGGGCCGCGTTGCCGAAATTCTCTTGTGCCGCAGCGAAACTCATCTGCGTCCACAACGGCCGGTCGTCCTCCGACAATGCGCGCAGCGCACCGTAGTAGAACGCCGCGTTGGCCATCATGTCGATGACCGTTGGACCCGCCGGCAGCACACGGTTCTCCACCCGCAGATGCGGGCGCCCGTCGACGACGGCGTACACCGGCCGATTCCACCGGTAGATCGTGCCGTTGTGCAGTGTCAGCTCGTGCAGTTGCGGCGCTCGCCCGGCTGCCAGTTCGGCGACCGGGTCCTCGTCGGAGATTTCGGGCAACAGCGACGGGAAGTAGCGAACGTTCTCCTCGAACAAGTCGAAGATCGACGTTATCCACCGCTCGCCGAACCAAACTCGCGGCCGGACGCCCTGCGCCTTGAGTTCGTCGGGCCGGGTGTCGATGGCTTGCAGGAACAATTCGATGCGGGTCTCGGCCCAAAGTTGATGGCCGAGGAAATAGGGGGAGTTCGCTCCGAGCGCCAGCTGCGGCGCCGCCAGCACCTGCGCGGCATTCCAGTTGTCGGCGAAGTCGGCGGGTGACACCTGCAGATGCAGTTGCATGCTGGTGCACGCGGATTCCGGTGCGATGGAGGTCATTTGGAGGCTCAACCGTTCGGGGCCGGAGATGTCGATGACAATGTCTTCACCCCGGGCCATGAACACCGATTCCTGCAGCGCCCGGTACCGCCTCGACTCGCTCATCCACTGTCCGGTCAGATGCTCGGGCATCAGCGTCGGCAGAATGCCGACCATCACGATGTGCGCGCCGTGCTGATTGGCCTTGGTCTCGGCGGCATTGAGGCTCGCGCGCACGTCCGCCTCGAGCTCCAGCGCTGACGTGCCGGGCAGCGGACGCGGCGGAACGTTGAATTCGATGTTGTAGGCGCCTAATTCGGTCTGAAATGCCGGATCGGCGATGGCTTCCAACACCTCGCGGTTCGCCATCGCGGGGTGGTAGTGCTCGTCGACGAGATTGCACTCGATTTCCATGCCGGTGAGTGGCCGTTCGCACTCGAAGCTCGACTGCGCGAGCATGGTCTCGAACACGTCGAGCGACAGCTGCACCTTGCGCCGGTAGTCCCGGCGTTGGGCACCGCTGAACGTGGTGGCCTTGACTTCCTCGCCCACATCGCCGATGCAACGCGACGCTGCGAGCCGTGTCAACGACCGATCGCGCACCGGATTACAGGGTTGATCGGCGGCGGCGCGGGTAGCCCGCATGTCATGGACGTCAGCGTCACCTTCGTCGGCAACGCCACCACGCTGATCACGTTCGGCGGGATCACGTTGTTGACCGACCCCAACTTCCTGCACCGCGGCCAGCACGCTTACCTGGGTTACGGGCTGGTGTCCAAACGCCTTCACGACCCCGCGCGCAAGGTCGACGAACTGCCGCCACTCGACGCCGTAGTGCTGTCCCACATGCACGGCGACCACTGGGACCGTGTCGCCGAACGAAGTCTGGACAAAAAGCTGCCGGTCGTGACCACCCACCATGCCGCAAAGCGGTTGCAGCACAGAGGGTTTCGCGCGGCGAATGGTCTGTCCACCTGGGATACGCACACGCTCACCAAAGGTGATGCGATCGTCACAATCACCGCGCTGCCAGGCCGGCACGCGCCGGTGCCGCTGAACCGGATGCTGCCGCCGGTCATGGGGTCGATGCTGGAGTTCGTCGGCAACCACGGCGCGACGCGGCGGCTGTACATCTCGGGTGACACGCTGCTGATCGACGAGCTCAGCGAGATTCCGCTGCGGTTCTCGGCGATCGACGCCGGTGTGCTTCATCTGGGCGGCACCCGGCTGCCCGCCGGGCGCAAATTGCCGTTCGGGCTGACCGTGACGATGGACGGCCGCCAGGGCGCCGGCGCGGTCGAGGCCGTTGGGCTGCCCAAGGTGATCCCGGTGCATTTCGACGACTACGGCGTCTTCGCGTCCGGACTCGACGACTTCAAGAAAGCGATGAGGCAGCGGGGGATGGCCGAGCGGATCGTCGAACTCGAGCGCGGCGCGTCGGCCACTATTTGACGGTTCAGGGCGCGATTAGGGTGAAGCCGCGATGCCGCCGACGATCGAAGTCGACCAAGGCGGCCTGGAGCAGGTTTCGACCGTCGACCGGGTCGCCTCGCTGACCGGTGTGCGCGCGGTCGCCGCCTTGCTGGTCATGGACACGCACGCGGCCTACGCCACCGGCAAGTACAACCACGGCTACCTGGGGCTGGTTACCGCCCGTCTGGAGATCGGCGTCGCAATCTTCTTCGTGCTGTCGGGTTTTCTACTGTTCGGGCCGTGGGTTCAAGCCGCCAGAACAGGAGGGGCCGGCCCGGCGCTGCACCGCTATGCCCGCAACCGGGTGCGGCGGATCATGCCGCCCTACCTGGTGACGGTCGTCGTCGCGTACGTCGTCTACCACTTCCGCACGCCGGGCCCGAATCCCGGGCACACCTGGACGGGCTTACTGCGGCACCTGACGCTCACACAGATCTACAGCGACGACTACCTGACCCGCTATCTGCACCAGGGGCTGACGCAGATGTGGAGCCTGGCCGTAGAGGTCGCGTTCTACATCGCGCTGCCGCTGCTGGCCTTCGTGATGGTCACGGTGCTGTGCCGGCGGCGCTGGCGGCCCCGCGTGCTTCTTGCCGCGCTGGGGGTTCTGGCGGCGCTGAGCCCGGCCTGGCTGGTGGTGATGGGCACCAGCGACGTGTTGCCGAAGTCGGCCGGGCTGTGGTTGCCGCACTACCTGGTCTGGTTCGTCGGCGGCATGGTCCTAACCGTGTTGAGCGCCATGGGAATTCGCAGCTACACGGCCGTCGCGCTGCCACTGGCGGCAATCAGCTATCTGATCGTGTCAACGCCCATCGCGGGGGCCGCGACGGCTGAGCCCGACATGCCGGAGTCCGTGGCCAAGACGGTGCTGTACGGGGTCGTCGCCACGCTCGTGGTGGCGCCGTTGGCGCTCGGGGAACGGGGCTGGTACGCGCGTGTGCTCGGCAGCAGGCCGATGGTGTGGCTCGGCGAAGTCTCCTACGAAATTTTTCTGCTCCATGTGATCGTGATGGAGATCGCGATGGTGTCGGTACTGCGCTGGCACATCTACACCGGCTCGGTGTGGGGGCTGTTCGCGGTCACGCTGGCGTTGACGATTCCGCCGGCCTGGCTGCTGCACCGCCTCACCCGGCCGAAGCTGAACGTGCGTCACTTCCGCACTACCGCGAACGCGGTGCCTTAGGCTTGAACTTCTCAAATCTGCGCAAGGAAGTTGGATATGTGGTCTCCGCGAATGGTCGCCGATTGGCCGGACCGGCATCCGCGTGCTGCGGCGGCGTTCGCGCTGCCCGCGAAGGTCATTGACTGGAGTGATCGGCATCCGTGGGCCGCGGTAGCCGTCGCGGTGCCGCTGACGATCGGCGGCATCAGCGCCGTGGTCGCGTATCCGTTGCTGTTTTTGCTGGTGCTGGTGCTCGCGGCGGTGGCCGTCATCGTGATGGAGTTGTACACGGACCAGAAGAAACGGGACGAGGAGCAACCGGCTGAGGCCGGGCGGCACCGCCAGGCGGCGGCCTTCGCCGACGGCCTCACGAGCAAGTTCGAGATCAGCAGGGACGACGCAGGCAGATTCCGGTTCCAGCTCAAAGCCGCCGACGGCGAAGTCATCGTCGACAGCCGCGGATATGAAACCAAGGCCGGCGTCGGCCGGGCTATTCAGGCGGTGAAGACGACTGCGCGCTACGCGACGGTCGAAGACCTGACCCAAGCCAATTAGGCGCTGAGCTCAAGCGCGGCTGGCGACCAGCACCTGCGGGCCCAACGGCTGCTTGCGCAACTCCACGGTGATCCCCGGGTCGGCGTACTGGGCCAGGGTCCGCAAAGCCGACGGGCTGTAGGCGCGCATCGAGCTGATGAATCCGTCGTGGGCGAACGGGACCACGAGGAACGGCACCATCGTCGCCAGCTTCACGATGTGCAGAAGCGACGGCGGTCGTGGCAGGTCGATGATCAACAGCTTGCTGGCGACCCGGGTGCCTTCGGCGATCACCCGAGCGGCCAGGGCAGGCGGTAGGTGATGGAACGTCAACGCCATCACCGCGAGGTCGAAATACCCGTCGGAAGCGTCGATTTGGGTGGCGTCCTCCACCCGGACGACCGCGCGGGGATGGCTGCCGAGTTCGCCCGATGCGATGTCGAGAACCGACGGCGCGTTGAGGTCGGTGACGGTCACCCGGGCGGTGGGATGCTGCTCGAGCAGCTTGCGTGACAACCCGCCGTGCCCTGCGCCGAGTTCCAGAATCTTCGGGTCAGCCACGTCGGCGACTTCCTCGAGCGCAAGGTAGGCGAATCGTTCGTGGTTCTTGAACACGTCGCCCACCCACTCCAACGACCTGACGATGCTGCGCTTGATGCGCTCGTCGACGTCGTCGCGGTCGAGGTACTCGGCGCATCCGGTCTCCAGCCGGCGATCCAGCCACGACGCATCCGGTCCACCGCGTGGCATCGCGTCGATGTCGGCTTCGGTGATCTCGGCGGCGGCGGTCTCAGCGCTTCCCATACTTGCCATCATTGACCATTGGACGCGTTCGCTTCGACCCGACGGGAGCATCCGAGTTGGCTGAGTTCGTTGCCTCGATTGACCAGGGCACCACCAGCACGCGCTGCATGATCTTCGACCAGTCCGGCTCGGAGGTGGGCCGACACCAGCTCGAGCACGAGCAGATCCTGCCGAAGGCCGGGTGGGTCGAGCACAACCCTGTCGAGATCTGGGAGCGCACGCAGTCGGTGCTGATGTCGGCGCTGAACAAGACCAACCTGTCCGACACGGACCTCGCGGCGCTGGGGGTGACCAACCAGCGCGAGACCACCGTGGTGTGGAACCGCAGGACCGGCCGGCCGTACTACAACGCGATCGTCTGGCAGGACACCCGCACCGACAAGATCGCCTCGGCGCTGGACCGCGACGGCCGCGGTGACGTCATCCGCCGCAAGGCCGGGCTGCCGCCGGCCACGTACTTCTCCGGCGGCAAGCTGCAGTGGATCCTGGAGAACGTCGACGGGGTGCGCGAAGCGGCCGAAAACGGCGAGGCCGCGTTCGGCACCACCGACAGCTGGGTGGCGTGGAACCTGACCGGCGGTCCGCGAGGCGGCGTGCACGTCACCGACGTCACCAACGCCAGCCGCACGATGCTGATGAACCTGGAGACGCTGGACTGGGACGACGAACTGTTGGCGCTCTTCGGAATTCCGCGGGAGATGCTGCCCGAGATCCGCCCGTCGTCGTCGCCAGACCCCTATGGCACGACGCATCCGTCCGGGCCGCTGGACAACGAGGTCCCGATCAGCGGCATCCTGGGTGATCAGCAGGCCGCGATGGTCGGCCAGGTCTGTCTGGAGCAGGGTGAAGCGAAAAACACCTACGGCACCGGCAATTTCCTTCTGCTCAACACCGGCGAGTCGATCGTGCGCTCGAACAACGGGTTGCTGACCACGGTGTGCTACCAGTTCGGTGACGCGAAACCCGTTTACGCCCTCGAGGGTTCGATCGCCGTCACCGGCTCTGCGGTGCAGTGGCTGCGCGACCAGCTCGGCATCATCAGCGGAGCCGCGCAGAGCGAGTCGCTGGCGCGGCAGGTCGAGGACAACGGCGGGGTGTACTTCGTGCCCGCGTTCTCGGGGTTGTTCGCGCCGTACTGGCGTTCGGACGCGCGCGGCGCGATCGTCGGGCTGTCGCGGTACAACTCGAACGCACATCTGGCTCGCGCCACGCTGGAAGCGATCTGCTATCAGAGCCGCGATGTCGCGGACGCGATGGAGGCCGACTCCGGCGTGCATCTCGAAGAACTGAAGGTGGACGGCGGCATCACGGCCAACGAACTGTGCATGCAGATCCAAGCTGACGTGCTGGGCGTCGACGTGGTGCGGCCGGTGGTCGCCGAGACCACCGCGTTGGGCGCCGCGTATGCCGCCGGGCTGGCCGTTGGCTTCTGGTCGAATCCTGGTGAGCTGAAAGCGAATTGGCGCGAGGACAAGCGATGGACGCCGCAGTGGAGCGAGGACCAGCGGGAGGCGGCCTACGCGGGGTGGCGCAAGGCCGTCGAGCGCACCCTCGACTGGGTCGAGGTGTGATTTCGGTGCGTTTACGTGCGCCCAGCGCCGGTTAGCGCACCGAAATCGCTAGGGTCGAGCGCAATCTCGGCCACGGCCATGTTCTCCTCGAGATGCGCAACCGACGACGTGCCTGGAATCAGAAGCACATTCGGCGACACCGCCAGCGTCCAGGCCAGCGCAATCTGTGCCGGGGTGCGGCCCAGTTCACCGGCTATGCGCTGAACGACGGGATGGCCCAGTACCGGGTTGTTCGTCGCGAAGCTCGAGCCGAGCGGGAAGAACGGCACGAATGCGATTCCCCGCTCGGCGCATTCGTCGAGCACCGGTTGTGACGTGCGGTCGACCAGGTTGTAGGCGTTCTGCACGCAGACGATCTCGGTGCGGTCCAGCGCAATGCGCAGGTGGTCGACGGTGACGCTGCTGAGCCCGATGCCGCCGATCAGCCCCTCGTCGCGGGCCTGGATCATCGTGGTCAGCTGTCGGTCGAACAGCTCGCGGTCGAGCCGGCCGGGCTGATTCGGATCCGAATCGTGGTCGTGGACACGAAGATTCACCGCGGCCAGGCGGTCGACGCCGAGGGTGCGCAGGTTCTCTTCGATGCCGGCGCGAAGCTCGTCAGGTTGCTGGGCAGGCAGCCAGTTGCCGTGCTCGTCGCGGCGGCCGCCGACCTTGCTGACCAGCGCCAGGTTGTCCGGGTACGGGTAGAGGGCTTCGCGGATCAATTCGTTGGCAACATTCGGGCCGTAGAACTGCGCGGTGTCGATGTGGTCGACGCCCAGCTCGACGGCTCGACGCAACACCGCGAGCGCCTGCTCGTGGTCGCGAGGCGGTCCGAATACGCCGGGGCCGGGTAGTTGCATCGCGCCGAAGCCGATGCGGCCGACATTGTAGGAACCGAGTGGAAAGCGCTGCACGGCTCCACACTAGAGCCGTGCAGCGCTGTCGCGTTGGCCGCTAGTCGGTTTCGCCCAGCACGCCGTAGATATCGCGGCGAGCGGTGTTGACGATCTCGATGATGCGCTTCTGCTGCTCCGCGGTGGCGGCGTGGGCGCCTTGGAACACCGCGGCGCCCAGTTGACCGAACGCGGCCCGCAGGTCCATCACGTTCGGGTCGGCGCCTTCGGCGATCTCCTCCCACGGCGGCGTCTGCGTGGCGGTCGCCGCCTCGCGGCCCTCGTCGGTGAGCTCGAAAAGCCGCTTGCTGCCGCCTGATTCGGCCGCGACGATCAGGCCTTCGTCGACGAGCAGTTGCAGCGTGGGGTAGACGGATCCGGGGCTGGGGCGCCACAGTCCGTTACTGCGCGCGCCGATCTCCTGGATCATCTCGTAGCCGTGCATCGGCCGCTCGGCCAGCAGCGCCAAGATCGCGGCACGCACGTCGCCACGACGTCCGCGCCCACGGCCGCGCTGCCTGCCGCGCGGACCGCCCGTGGCGAATCCGGGTCCGAAGCCAAACGCACCTGGTCCGAATGCGCCGGGCCCGAATCCGCCGTGTCCGAAGCCGGCTGGGCCGCCGTGTCCAAAACCGGCCGGGCCGCCGTGGCCGAAGCCGAAGCCGCCCGCGCGCGCGAACGCCTGATCTTTCAGGAACCCTTTGAGTTCGCGGCGGGCGTCACGCCGGGCCTGGTGCATGGCGCGGCGGGCGTAAGGGTCGAAGGCACTGAAGCCGAAACCTTCGCTGTGTGGGCCGTCATGGCCCCTGAATGGCTGAGTCATCTCGCTCTCGTTTCTCGTTAGGGGCGCGCCGGATGCGCGACCCGATGCGTCGACGATATATCGCAAACTATCGAGATGCAACGTCTCAGCGCTTGTCGAGTTCCTCGAGCACCCAGCTGGCCCACTCCGACTCCATGCGGGTGGAGCGCAGGCCATTCTCCAGCGCTGCCCGGGCAAAGAACGCCTGGTCGCTGCCCGACCAGTCGTAGGTGTCGCGAATCTGCTCATAGCGCTTGTGCTCACGATCGGCGTGCTCACGCACCGCCTTCAGGTACTTGCGTGCCTCGTCGCGCGGCAGTTCGTCGAGCAGGAAGATGCGAAGAAGTTGCGCGCTGCGAAACACCGGGTCGTCCTGCGGTGACGCCAGCCAGCGCTGCAGTTCGGCACGGCCGGTGTCGGTGATCGCGTACACCTTGCGTCCGCGCGGCCCGACTGCGGTGACTTCGAGGAGTCCCGCGTCGGCGAGCTTGTTCAGTTCCCCGTAGAGCTGGCTTTGGGTCGCCGGCCACACGTTGGCCATCGACGCTTCGAAGACTTTGAGCAGGTCGTATCCGCTGGCCGGGCCCCGGGCCAGCAGCCCGAGTGCGGCATGTCGCAAACTCACAGAAGCATCCTACATTCCAGCATTGACATGTCAGTAGTGGAATGTCATAGTCGGGAACCATGACGCAAGCAGATGACCTTTCGCTCCTCTCGTCCGCAGAAGAAACCGTCGTCCCGTTCTTCCGTCGCGGCAATTACGCCCCGGTGGCTGACGAACTGACCGCGTTCGACCTGCCCGTCGAGGGCGCAATCCCCGAGGCGCTCAACGGCTGGTACCTGCGCAACGGCCCGAACCCGCGCCAAGCCACCCAGCACTGGTTCACCGGCGACGGCATGATCCACGGCGTGCGGCTGGAGAACGGCCGCGCCGCCTGGTACCGCAACCGTTGGGTGCGCACCGAAAGCTTCGACAACCCGTTCCCGGTCTACAACGCCGACGGCAGCCGCAACTTGCATTCCAGCGTTGCCAACACCCACGTCGTCAGGCACGCCGGAAGGACGCTCGCGCTGGTCGAGTCGTCGCTGCCGTATGAAATCACCAACGACCTCGAGACGTTGGGTGCCTACGACTTCGGCGGCAAGCTCGCCGACTCGATGACCGCCCACCCCAAGATCTGCCCGACCACAGGTGAGTTGCACTTCTTCGGCTACGGCAACATCTTTGCGCCACACGTCACGTATCACCGCGCCGACGCAAACGGGGAGTTGACTGTCAACCGGCCCGTCGAGGTGCCCGCGCTGACGATGATGCACGACTTCGCGCTGACGGCCGACCACGTGATATTCATGGATCTGCCGATCGTGTTCAACCTCGACATCGCACTCAAGGGCGAGGCCGACATGCCTTACCGCTGGGACGACGACTACGGAGCCCGACTCGGTGTGATGCGCCGCGATGACCCGTTCGGCCCGATCCGATGGTTCGAGATCGCGCCGTGCTACGTCTTCCATGTCGCCAACTCCTACGACGACGGCAATTCCGTTGTGCTGCAAGCGGTCCGATATCCCGAACTGTGGCGCTACAACGGTGGCTTCGAAGTCGACGGCGTGATGTGGCAGTGGAGGATCGATCTGGACGCCGGCACCGTCGAGGAACGTCAGCTCGACGACCGCGGTGTGGAATTCCCCCGCATCGACGACCGGCTGGCCGGTCTGCCCGCGCGCTACGCGGTTACGGTCGGCAACCGCAACCTGGTTCGCTACGACCTGAAAACTGGTGGGTCCCAAGAGCATCGGTTCGCCGGCGAGCCGGGGGAAGCGGTGTACGTGCCGTCGGGCGCCGGCGAACTGGACGGCTGGTACCTGTCCTACGTGTACGACCCCGCGCGGGACGGCAGCGACCTGGTGATCGTCGACGCGTCGGACTTCACCGCGCAACCCGTTGCGCGTGTGCGGCTTCCGCAACGAGTTCCACACGGCTTCCACGGCAACTGGCTGAGCGACTGAAGTCAGCTCGGGGGTGCGAAGCCTCCCGGCTCGGATGGGACGTTCCGTGCCGAGGGCGGGGAAACTACAGGCGGCGGCGCGGGCGCTGCGGGACCGGCCGGGGGCGGGACGACGGGAGGCTGCGGGGAGGCCGCGGGTGGCGGCTGCCGAAGTCGCATCAACTCCCGGCGATGCCGTTCGGCGAGCACTGCGGCCAGCATGTACTGCGGCGGCACACCCGGTGGTGGCGGCGGTGACACCTGCGCGGCCACCTCGGCGGCGATCCGGTAGGCCATCTGGTCGCGCAGTTGCGGATCCAACTGCGCTGCGCGAGAAAGGAATTGGCGAGCCAGCTGCGCCGTCTGCGGCCGGAGCCCGGACAACTGCAACGACGCCGCCCACCACGCCAGCGCCGGCGGCATCGCCGGCGGCGGCTCGAGCTTGGGCCCGCGCTCGCTGATCACCACTGTGCCTGCGAACACGTCGCCGATGCGTTTGCCCTTCGACGACAGCAGGCTGCAGATCACCGCAGGACCGCCGCCCAGCATCCAGATCTCCACCACTGCCGCGAGCGCGCGAAACAGCGCCTGCCGGAAGCGTTCCGGGCCGCCGTCGTCGGACACCACGCGCAGGCCCATCGCCATCTTGCCCAGCGACCGGCCCCGGCTGGCCGTCTCGAAGATCACCGGGTAGCCGACCATCGCCAGCACCATGAAGAAAATCAGCAGCGCGGCCACCAGCGCGTCGTCGAACTGGCTGATCGACATCGCAGCCAACGTCAAACCGATCGTGTAGAGCACGACGATCACGCTCAGGTCGATCAGCGCGCTCACCGCGCGCACCGGCAGTTGCGCGATCTGCACCTCGACCACCACCGCGTCGCCGGTCACCACATCCGCCATACCGCGGAAGGCTACCGGCACCCCGAGGGCCCATAGACTCGCCGGCGTGGACGTCGACGCGTTTGTACTGGCACACCGGCCGACCTGGGACCGGCTGGACCACCTGGTCAAGCGCCGCCGCCGGCTTTCCGGCGCCGAGATCGACGAGCTCGTCGACCTCTACCAACGGGTGTCGACGCACTTGTCGATGGTGCGCTCGGCGTCAGTGGATTCGGTTCTGGTGGGCCGGTTGTCGAGCTTGGTGGCGCGGGCGCGTTCTGCGGTGACGGGCGCCCATGCGCCGGTGTGGAGTGAGTTCGTCCGGTTCTGGACGGTC
The DNA here is from genome assembly GCF_059812765.1 of Mycobacterium sp. NGS39. NCBI lineage: Bacteria > Bacillati > Actinomycetota > Actinomycetes > Mycobacteriales > Mycobacteriaceae > Mycobacterium > Mycobacterium sp. NGS39. The sequence continues at coordinate 31,147 of NZ_JCALDH010000016.1, forward strand.
TCTTTCCCGGTCGTCGCTTACCGCGCATGGCGGTGGTGGTTGGCGACGGCCGTTGCGTTCTTCGTCGTCGCGGTGGTGATGGGCGTCTGGGTGGCCGGCAGTCCGGAGGTCCAGGCGGCCGTCGGCACGCCCGAAGAGATCGACCAGTTGGTCAACCACGACTTCTCCTCCTACTACAGCGAGCATCCCGCGGCATCGTTCGCGCTTCAGGTGTGGCTGAACAACTCGTGGGTCGCCGCGCAGTGCATCGCCTACTCGATCGTGTTGGGCCTGCCGATCCCGTACGTGCTGTTCCAGAACGCCGCCAACGTCGGCGTGATCGGCGGCTTGATGTTCCACGCCGGCAAGGGCGACATTCTGCTGGGGCTGCTGACCCCCCATGGCCTGCTCGAGCTGACCGCGGTGTTTTTGGCCGGCGCCGCCGGCATGCGGCTTGGCTGGTCGGTGATCTCGCCTGGGAACCGGCCGCGCGCCCAGGTACTCGCCGAGCAGGGCCGGGCCGTGGTGGCCGTCGCAGTGGGGTTGGCCGCGGTGCTGTTGGTTTCGGGTCTGATCGAAGCGATGGTGACGCCGTCGCCGCTGCCGACGTTCGTGCGGATCGCGATCGGCGCGGTCGCCGAGGTCGCATTCCTGGCCTATGTCGTGCATTTCGGCCGTAAGGCGGTCGCCGCAGGGGAGTCAGGGGACCTGGCCGACGCGCCCGACGTCGACGTCGTGCGCTAGTCGCGTGCGCCGAGTGTGGAGATGATCCACGCTCGAGCGCGCGAGGCGTGACCCAACCCCACACTCGGCGTGAGGTCAGAGCTTGCCGGCGGCCTTCATCGCCAGATAGCGATCCGCCAACGCAGGCGCCAGCTCCTCCGGCGGTGCGTCCACCACGTCGACGCCGCTGCGGCGCAGCCGCGACGCGATCGCGCGTCGGTCGTTGCGCGACCGTTCCGCCGCGGCCGCGTCGTACACCGCGGCAGCGTCCGAACGGCCCGCGGCCAGCAGGTCGACGCGCGGGTCGGCGACCGCGGCGACGATCACCTGATGCTTGGCCGACAACTGGGGCAGCACCGGCATCAGGCCCTCGTCCAGTGCGGAGGCGTTGAGGTCGGTGAGCAGCACCACCAGCGCACGACGCCGAACCCGCCGCTGCACCGCCGCCACCATCGCGGTCGCATCGGATTCGACGAGCGCGGGCTGCAGCGGAGCCATCGCGTTGACCAGCTGCGCCAGCACCTCGGTGCGTGATGCGTTCTGCACGCTGGCCCGCAACACCCGGTCGTGGGCGATGAAGTCGACGTGGTCGCCGGCGCGCGACGCCAGCGCGGCCAGCAGCAGCGCCGCGTCCATTGACCAGTCGAGGCGGGGCCAGCCGCGGGGGTCACCGGCGCTGGGGTCGACGCCCACTCGGCCTGCCGACGTGCGCCCGGTGTCGAGCACCAGCACGACGCGGCGGTCGCGTTCGGGCCGCCAGGTCCGCACCACCACATCGGCGCGGCGTGCGGTGGCCCGCCAGTCGATGGACCGGACGTCGTCGCCGATCACATATTCGCGCAGCGAATCGAATTCGGTGCCTTGCCCGCGGATCAGCACCGGCAGCAGCCCGTCGATCTCGCGCAGCTTGGCCAGCCGCGACGGCAGGTGCTTGCGCGACAGAAACGGCGGCAGGATCCGCACCTGCCACGGCACCGCCGCCGAGCCCTGCCGCCCCCCCAACCCGAGCGGCCCGATCGAGCGCGCGGTCACCGCCGCGGCGTGCTGGTCGCCGCGGCGTGTGGGCCGCAGCCGGGTGACGAACGACTCCTGTTGTCCCGCAGGGATGTCGACGGTATGTGTGCGCGGCTCAGCTCTGGCACTGGGCGCCCACGCGTCTCGCAGGTGGCCCTTGAAGCGGCGGCGGCCCTCGTTGACCACAACCAGTACCACGTCGGCGGATTGCCCCAGCCGCGCGGTCACGTCGCCGTCGCGGCTGAACCGCAACGCCCCAGTGCTGGCCGCCAACAACGCGTCGACACCCACAAGCCCGAGCACGGCCAGCAGCCCGAGCCAGAAAAGCGTTGCGGGCCAGGGAGACAACGCCACCGGCAGAACGAGCAGCAGCGCCAGCAGCGCGGTACGGCCGGTGACGACCACTAGCGCGGTACCGGCACTGACGACAGAATGCCGTCCAGCACCCCGTCCGCGTTGGCGCCCTCGAGCTCGGCTTCGGGCCGCAGCCCGATGCGGTGCCGCAGCACCGGCCGCGACATCGCCTTGACGTCGTCGGGAGTGACATAGTTGCGGCCAGACAGCCATGCCCACGCCCGGGCGGTCGCCAACAGCGCGGTCGCTCCGCGCGGCGAAACCCCCAGTTGCAGCGCCGGCGACTGGCGGGTGGCCCGCACGACGTCGACGATGTACCCGAGCACCTCGTCGGCCACCAGCACCCGGCGCACGGCGTCGCGGCCGGCCTCGAGGTCGGCGGCGGACGCGACCGGCCGCACGGCCGACAGGTCGCGCGGATCGAAGCCGCGCGCGTGCCGGTCGAGGATCTGGATCTCCTGCTCGCGCGGCGGCAGCGCCACGTTCAGCTTGAGCAAGAACCGGTCGAGCTGGGCCTCCGGCAGCTGGTAGGTGCCCTCGTACTCGATCGGGTTCTGGGTGGCGGCGACGATGAACGGGTCGGGCAGCGGCCGCGCCTCCCCTTCGACGCTGACCTGACGCTCCTCCATGGCCTCCAGCAGCGCCGCCTGCGTCTTGGGCGGCGTGCGGTTGATTTCGTCGGCCAGCAGCAGGTTCGTGAAGACAGGCCCGGGACGGAACTCGAACACCGCGGTGCGCGCGTCGTACACCAGCGAACCGGTGACGTCGCCGGGCATCAGGTCGGGCGTGAACTGCACCCGCTTGAACTCCAGGTCCAGCGCCGCCGCGGTGGCGCGCACCAGCAGTGTCTTGGCCACGCCGGGCACGCCCTCCAACAACACGTGGCCGCGGCACAGCAGCGCGATCACCAGCCCGGAGACCACGGAGTCCTGGCCGACGACCGCCTTGGCGATCTCGCCCCGCAGCGCGATCAGTTTGGCGCGCGCCTCCTGCGACGTGTCGTCGGGAGCCTGAGCTTGCTGAGTCACGAGTGCGCGACCTGCCTTTCGATGTCGTCGAGCTGGTGAGCGAGCTGCACCAACTCGTCATCGGACGCCGGTGGACGTCCGAACAATATGTGATGCAGCGCCTCCGGCGGCTTGTCACATCGCGCCGCCACCGCCGCGACGACGGCAGGTGCGGAAGCGTTGACGGCCAGCCCGAGCCTGGGCAGCGTGCGCTGCAGCGTGGCGGTGCGCAGTGCCTCGGCCGCGCGGTCGCGGGCACGCCGCGAGCGGTACAGCCGGCCGCGGCCTTCGACGGTTTCCGACGCTCGTACCACCACCGGAAGTTTCTCCGGCACAAGGGGGCCCATGCGTCGTCCCCGCCACAGTGCCGCGAGCGCCACGACGACCGCCAGCTGCCAGACAAGCCACCTGACGTTGTCGGGAAACAGGTCGACGATGTCTGAGCCGCCGCTGCGGTCGCCCTGAAGACGTTGCGGCGCATACCAGATCAGCCGCGCCCGGGCACCGGCTAGGTTCATCGCGAGCGCGGCATTGCCTTGCTTCAGCAGACCGGCGTTGGTCATGAAGTCGGCGCTGCCGACGACCGTGACGGTTCTGCCCCCATCGCGGTAACGCGCCACGGCGCCGTCGTAGCACGTGGTCACCTCGGCGCCGCCGACGGCCGCATAGGTGTCGCTGACGCCGAATTGGACCTCCCCAGCCCGAAGAGCTTCTGGCAGATCACAATTCGGGGGGCCGCCCATGGTGGACCCCCGCGCAGTGCGGATCTTCGGCGCCAGCGCCTTGCGTGTGCTCGACACCGGTTCCACCAACAGCCGGTCCCCGGGCGCTTTCGCCAGCCGCGCGGTCAGATCGTCGTCGACCAGGAAGTAGGTTTCGGCGACCAGCAGCAGCGAGTCGGGCCGCGCCGCCCGTTCGACGTCGGAGACGTCGTGGGCCACGACGACGTCCACCCCCTGCGCGCGCAGCAGCGCCACCAACGCGTGGGCGCCGTCGGGGCTGGTGGACTCGGCATCCATCCGGCCGCCGGGCCGAGGTGCGGTGAGGTAGGTGCTGACGACCGCAACGGCGACGATCACCACGAGCGCCACCAGCACCCACGCCCATGTGCGAATGTCGCGCGAGCGGACGGGCCGCAACGACGGCGGAAGGGCGCTCACTGCACTGGCGTCCATGACTGGGCGGGTCGAGACGACGTGCTGCCCTGAGATCCAGTGAATCTGCGGGAGAGAAGGTGCTCGTCCAGCGTGGCGATCTGGCGGTAGGCAATTTCGGTTCCGGAGCGTTCGCCGTAAGTGACGTCGTTGAAAGACGCTGCTGCGTCGGCCAATTCGGATTGCAGCTCTGGGAACGTTCGGGCCGCATCACGGGCCAGCTCGCTGGCGGTGCGCCCGGGCACGGCGTCGAGCACTCCCGTCTCTTCGAGGTGGCGGGCGATCGCGCGCAGTCGATGACGAATGGCTGGCGCCCAACGACCCTCTGTGGCATAGCGTTCCGCGGTCGCGCGATGCTCTGCGGCACTGCGCTCGACAGCGTTGAACAACGCGAAGTCGCGGCTGCGGTTGGTGTGCATGGTGCGGCGCGCAATGCGCACCGCGACGACGATGCCCACAACCAGAACGGTGAGCACCACCGCGATGGTGAACCATCCGCCCGGAACCTCCGCCCCTTTGGACATGACGCGGTACATGAAGTCGTTGATCCACTCGTTGAGCCGCTCGGTGAAGTTCTCTTTCGGGTAGATCGGCTTGGACAGTTCACGCTGCGCCGCATCATGGGCAGCGTCGCGGTCGATCAGAACAGCGGCCATGGTCAGGCGTGCCGGATCAGCCACAGGTTGTCGGTGGCGTCGGGCGAAGCGGCGACGTCGCCGGCCGCGCCGGTCTGCAACACCAGGTCGAATGCCTCTGCGCGAATTCGCCGATCGGTGTAGAGCAGCACCACGATCCCCGCCGTGAACGGCGCCGTTATGATCTGGCCTACCGCGCTGCCGACCGCAGAGAGCACCGCCGCGATCAGCGCCACGCCCACCGAGTCGGCAGTGAACGCGAGGACTTCTCCGCCGATCGTGAATGGCACCGCCACCGCGGTGGAGACCAGCCCGGCCACCACCACAGCGAGCACGCGGATCCCCAGCACTCGCCAAAACGACCTGCGCACCAACGAGAAGGACCTGCTGATCGCCGCGAACACCGAGAGCCGCTCGAGCACGATCAGCACCGGTGCGAAGGTCAACATGGTCCACAGGTAGGCGATCAGCGCGATCATCGCGACCACGACGACGACCCCGAAAAGGACTCCCATGACGGGGTTTATCGCGGCCGCCGCCACGACGAGCAGCACGGCCGCGACCACCAGCACACCAGCGCCCAGCCCCTCGAGCGCGGCCAGGGCGAGCAGCGCCAGCAGCCGCCCGCGCACCCGCTGCCAGGTTTCTGCGACCGTGATGTGCGCACCGAATACGGCCCGGCCCACGACCACGGTCAGCATGCCGCTCAACACGATGCTCGACAGTGCGCTGGCGCCACCGGCGGCGATCACGGCGAGAAGCATGCCGACGATTCCGGACGTCGACTCGCCCTCCACGCGCGACGTTTCGGCCTGGCCGTAGAAGATCAGTGGCACCAGCACCGTGAGGATCAGCACGATGATTTGCGTGACGACTACCACCACCGTCGTCAATCCGAGCGTGGCTTTGGGGTTGACCCGGATGTAGGCGAAGGCGGCGTTGAAGATGTCGCTGAGTCCGAGTGGCCGCAACGGGATGATGCCCGGTTTCAGCGCCGGTGGGGGATATCCAGCGTATGGCGCGTACGTCGGCGCATATGCCGGATAGCCAGGCGGCGGATACCCCGGGCCGTACCCGGGCGGCGGGTAAGCCGCATAACCCGGATGTCCGCGGTATCCCGGCGGCGGTGGCGTCGTGCTCGCACCAAAACCTCCGTCGGCGTTGGTCATGCGGACCATCCTGACCAGAGCGATGACAATCCGCAACGAACGCCCCGGCCCGCTGGCGTAGCGTCGGCGCCTATGGCGGAATTGAAATCCCGGCTTCAGGCCGACCTCACTGCGTCGATGAAGGCGCAGGATCGCTTGCGCACAGCGACGTTGCGAATGTTGCTGTCCGCGATCCGCAACGAGGAGGTTTCCGGCAAGCAATCGCGCGAGCTGACCGACGACGAGGTGCTCAAGATCTTGGCCAGGGAGTCGCGGAAACGCGGAGAGGCCGCGGAGATCTACACCCAGAACGGCCGCGGTGAGCTTGCCGCCAACGAGCACGCCGAAGCCCGAGTGATCGACGAGTACCTCCCGACGCCGCTGACCGAAGCGGAGCTGGCCGACGTCGCCGACACCGCTATCGCTCAAGTGGCCGAAGAGATCGGCGAGCGACCGACGCGCAAGCAGATGGGTCAGGTGATGAAAGCGGCGACCGCGATCGCGGCGGGAAAGGCTGACGGCGCCCGGCTGGCTGCCGCCGTCAAGGAGCGGCTGTAGTCGTTTCGCCCCCTAGCAGCGGGGTATCCGTCGTCGTATGACGCGCTTCGGCTACACGCTTATGACTGAACAGAGCGGCCCGAAAGACCTTGTGCGCTACGGGATTTCGGCTGAAAAGGTCGGCTTCGACTTCGAGGTGTCCAGCGACCACTATTTCCCGTGGCTGAGTGCGCAGGGCCACGCCCCCTACGCATGGGCAGTCCTCGGTGCGGTGGCACACGCCACCGAGCGAGTCGAGTTGGCGACGTACGTGACATGCCCGACGATGCGCTATCACCCGGCCGTCGTCGCCCAGAAGGCCGCGACGTTGCAGATTCTCGCCGACGGCCGGTTCATCCTGGGCCTGGGCAGCGGCGAAAACCTCAACGAGCACGTCGTCGGTCGCGGCTGGCCGGAGGTGGAGCGTCGTCAGGAAATGCTCAAGGAAGCGGTCCAGATCATCCGCGAATTGTTCGGCGGCGAGCTGGTGAGCTGGAAAGGCGAGTACTACACCGTCGATTCCGCGCGCTTGTGGGACCTGCCGGAGACACCGGTGTCCATCGGGATCGCGGTGTCCGGCGAGAAGTCGGTACACACGTTCGCGCCCCTGGGCGATCATCTGATCGCCGTCGAGCCCGGCAAGGAGCTGGTTCAGGCGTGGCACGATGTGCGGCGCGCGACAGGGCTGCCGGGCGGCGGGCGGGTGATCGGTCAGATCCCGGTGAGCTGGGACCCCGACCGCGACGCCGCGATCAAGCGCGCGCACGACCAATTCCGTTGGTTCGCCGGCGGTTGGCACGTCAACGCGGATCTGCCGACCACAGCGGGCTTTGCCGCTGCCACGCAGTTCGTCAGGCCGGACGACGTCGCGGAGAACATCCCGTGCGGACCCGATCTCGACGCGATCGTCGAGGCGGTGCGCGAGTACTGGGAGGCCGGCTTCACCGACATCGCGCTGGTTCAGATCGGCGGCGAGACGCAAGACCGGTTCCTCGCCGAAGCGGCCGAGCCTTTGCTGGCGAGGCTACGAGAAGCCGCACCGAAATAGCCAGAAGTAATGCGGCACTTGATCATCTAAAAATATTGTCCGACAATCGGTTTGGCTGATCGTCACCTCGGGAATGCGGCCCATTACAGCCCCAGCGAATTTCTGAGGAGACCCATTCATGTTCGTTCACAACAAAGACCTTCAATTCGAGGTACGCGTCGACAAGCCGGATCCGCGCTTCGCGACGATGCTGCTGGAGCAGTTCGGTGGCGCCAACGGCGAACTGAAGGCCGCCATGCAGTACTTCACGCAGGCGTTCGTGCTGCGCCGGAAAAATCCGAAAATGTACGACCTCTTCATGGATATCGCGACCGAGGAATTCAGCCACCTCGAAATGGTGGGGTCGATGATCACGATGCTTCTCGACGGACTCAACGACGACCTGAAAATCGCCAACGAGCGCTGCGATTGGATGCCGGCCGTGGCCAGCCGCGACGGCCGCGACGACATCATCCACTCGGTAGCAGTGACGCCGCTGTTCTTCGCGCTCACGGGCGGCGGTCCGGACGTCAAAGACTCCGCCGGCACGCCGTGGCAGGGCACCTTCGTCAACGCCAACGGAGACCCGACCGTCGACCTGCGCAGCAACATCGCCGCCGAGTCCCGGGCCAAGATCGTCTACGAGTACCTCAAGCAGTTCACCGACGACCCGGGTGTGCAAGACACGCTGACGTTCCTGATGACCCGCGAGGTCACCCACTATCAGCAGTTCACCGCAGCGCTCAACGAATTGCCGGTGAATTTCCCGCCGGGACAGCTGCCCGGTGACGACCGCTTCCAGAACGTCGCGTTCAACATGTCCAACGGTGACGGCGATGTCCGCGGCCCGTGGAACGAAGGGCAGGGGCCGTGGCCGCAGGGCATGGAATGGCGCTACGTGAAGAACCCGGAGTCGGAGTGGCTAGGCACTTCTGATCGGGAAAACAAAGGCCCACAACAGAATCCGGAGGGCACACCCGCGGTGCAGGGGCAGAAGCCGTTCACGCACGAGCAGCACACCCCAGCGAGCTGACCGCCATGGATGCACTGACATTGTTGCGCCAGCAGCATGAAAGCGTGCTGGGGATGCTGGAGACGCTCGCCGACGCACCGCGCGGTGTGGGTGCGTGGAAGAGCGGGCTACAGGAGATGGTCGAGAACCTGATTGTCGCCGAGTCGCGGCACGAGGCGATCGAAGAGCAGTTCTTCTGGCCCGCTGTCCGAAAGGCACTCGACGACGGCGACGAGCTCGCCGACAAGGCGATCGGCCAGGAGGAGGACGGCAAGAAGCTGTTGCAACGCCTGGTCGACGGCAAGCCCGGGGAAGCCGACTACCACGACGCACTGGACGCGTTCGTCGCCGCGGCGCGCGAGCACATCGACTACGAGCAGACCGCGGTGTGGCCGCGGTTCGAGAGCACGATGAGCGAACAGGAACGCCAGTCGCTGGGCGACAAGTTGGAGCAGGCCTACAAGATTGCGCCAACCCGCCCGCATCCGAACACGCCGTCGGATTCGATGGTGCAGAAGACGATGGGTACCGCGGCTGCGGTTGTCGACCGCGTCGTCGACGCGGCTACCGGCCGCACCGAGAAGTATCCGCCGGAGCCGCCGAAGCCGTGAGGACCGCGCGACGGCCGCCGCCCAGTGTGGGGCGGCGGCCCAAGCGTGGAAGTATGCGAGGGGAGGGATCATGGGCGAAGAGCGAAGCGACGAGAAGAAGGACACCACCCCGCCGGGGCCGGCCGATCATGGCCGCGAGGGCGGCATGGCGACGCGGGAGAACGCGCCCGAACTCACCGAGGACGGCTCGTCTGACACGTGACCGTCAGTTCGCGTCCGGACGGCCTTCGCGGCTGCGCTGGTAGGCGCGCTGGCGGATGTCGGTCAGCCACTCCGGTGCCAGCTTGACCCCGGGTGCGATGTGGATGGTCGGGTCGAATGCGATCTCGTTCGACGGACCGGCGGAGATCACTTCGTGGAACCGCACCCGCGCCAGCGGCTCGAAGTCGCCGGTGCCGGCGGCCTGGTCCAGTTCGTACTCGATGCCACCGCGGTCGATCTGGTCGGCGACGTCGTCAAGCGACACCCCGCTGGCGTCGAACTGCGAGGTCATCTTCGCCCGAATCCACCAGTAACGCCCCTCGAAGCGCAACGGCATCAGGCTCGACATCGACGCTGTCCACGACGCCGCCGGACGCAACGCGAACCGGGTGAGACGACCTGAACCCGCGGACGCCAGCAGGATGTCCCACGGCGTGGCGGCGAACGGCTGCGGGGGAATGCGGATCGCGAGGCCGATGACGTCGGGCAGCGCGCCGGGCAGCCCGACGCCCTTGGAGATTCGGCCCACCACTTCACCGGCGTCCACCGGCAGTCCTTGCCCGGGTGGCGAAAGCCGCTCCAGCGACCCGTTCGCCATCACCCCGACAGGATGGAACACCCGACGACGCCGGATGGCCGACCCGAGCTGCAACGGCAACGCAACGATGTCTGAAGCCTTCACGCCTCGCGGGATGCCCGAAGCCCGGGACGGGCAAACCCGGGTTTGAGTACGGATTGTCCAGGGCATTAGTAACTCGATCGTTCGCTTATCCGCGACAGCTCCGTCGAAAGGCCAGCATGACCGTGTATTTCCGAGCGTGGGATGAGGGCATCCGGTGACGATCACCTTCCCGGACCCGTGCGAGACGATCGTCACAGACGTCGGTGTGTACGCGCCCCAACACGATTCCCGGTTGCTCGTCGACGCGCTGCAGCGCGCCTGTCTGGCGCCGGGCCGGCGGGTGCTGGACTTCTGCACGGGCAGCGGTGTGCTGGCGGTCGCGGCGGCACGGCTCGGTGCGGCTGAGGTCACTGCGTTCGACATCTGCCCGCGCGCGGTGCAGTGTTCGCGCGCGAACGCGGTTGCCGCCGGCGTCGCGGTCGACGTCCAGCAGGGCTCGTTGTCGGATGCATTGCGGCACGGACCTTTTGACGTCGTCGTGTCGAATCCCCCGTATGTTCCGGTGACACCGGACAGCGACGACGAGATGATCTCGCCGGTAGTCGGACCGGCCTGGGCCTGGGATGCAGGCGACGACGGGCGGCTGGTGCTCGATCCGTTGTGCGCGGCAGCGCCGGAGCTGCTGGCCGACGGCGGCTCGATGCTGCTGGTGCAGTCGGAGTTCGCCGGCGTCGAAGAATCGTTGTCGGCGCTGCGGGACGGCGGCTTGGACGCGGAAGTGGTTCTGTGGCAATGGATTCCGTTCGGACCGGTGTTGTCGGCACGGGCGGAGTGGCTGGAAAATACCGGGCGGCTGCGCGCGGGGCGGCGCGAGGAACTGTTGGCGGTCATCCGGGCGGACAAGACATGAGCTGCCCGCAGCGGCGGCTGGTCCGGATGGTGCCCGCGGGGCCGATGCTCGTGGAGGGCCCGGTTCACATCGAGATGCCCGACGGCAGCGTCGTGGACTCCGACCGGTTCATGGTCGCGATCTGTATGTGCCGGCGCAGCAAGACGTATCCGCTGTGCGACACCAGCCATCGCAAGCGCCGGCGCGCAGCGGCGTCAGCTCAGCGGCCGGCTTAGCGAGCTGCGGCCCGCCGTCCAGCTCGCCATCACGTGATCGGCCAGCCGGTTCTCCACCGCGTCCAGTGCCCGCATGCCGAAGATCACGTCGCGCTCCAACCGCGGGTCGTCGGCAATGAGCTTCCCCACCACGTCGGTGCGCACCACTTGCTCGTGTACCGCGTCGGCTTCCACGTGTTCGCGGTAGAACGCCGCGCACGGCTCCGGCGCGCCCATCCGCTCCAGTGCTTCGACCAGGCGGCGAGACCCCGGCGACGACGTGATCTCGGTGGCCGCGAAGTGGCCGACGGCCGCGCCCCGCATGGACCGGTGCAGGCCGAAATACGACATCAGGTTCACCACGGCCAGCGCCTGAGCGGGCACGTGCTCGAGGTAGGCGAGGTAGCGGTTGTCCAGCCCTGCGGCTGCCATCAGATCGGCGAACAGCTGCTGGTGGAGTCGCTGGCCGTGGCCGGCGCCGTACTCGTCGAACTCCACCGCGACGAAAGAGGCCTTGGCCTGACCGGTCAGCCGGGGGATGGCGAACGCGTGCGGGTCCGCCTCTTTGAGGTGGTACAGCGAACGGTGCACGAAGTACTCGCGCATCTGTTCCCAGGTGCCGTGGTCGCGTAGGTAGTACGACGGGCCGTTGCCGTCCGTGGGCTCTTCTGTCAACGCGTCCATCTCGGCGGCCGCGGTGTCGCCGGGCGCGATCTCGCCGACCTCGTCGCGCACCGCAGCGATGAAGCATTGTTCGAGCGCAGCGCGCAGCCGCAACAGGTCTGGGTTCCACTCCCATTCCGGATCGACGTCCGCGAATCCGCGATAGTGCAGCTCGTAGCAGAGGTACAGCGCCAGCTGCAGGTCGATGCCATAGGGATCGGCGTCGGCGACCGGAAGGGCCGACGCAGACGCGCCGCCGGTCAGCATGTCGATGATCGCCGCCGACAACGGCCCTGCCGCAGTGGGCAGCGCAGGCTCGACCGAGGTCGATGCGAGGGTCATGAGGATTTTCTACCCGTAGAAGCGAGTCGTTCAAACTAGGCGGCGACGGCAGCGATCAGCGCCTGAGGATCTGTCACGCTGAGGCGCAAGCTGCGCAACGTCACCGGCACGCCCATCACGTACGCACGGGCAGGTGGCTCGATGGTCAGCTCCACGAGCCCGTCCGAGGACCCGTTGACGAGCCACCGGCCGCGCCATCCGTGTGCTCCCCGGGCGTAGACCTTGTCGGTGACCGGCTCGGCTTTCTTGATCGACGCCAACGGCACCGTCGCGCGAAATCCCCATCCCATCGCGACGGTCAGTGTGGCGTCGTCGATCTGAATGCGGCTTCTTCGTGGGCCCATCCCCAGCGCCACGGCTAACGGGAGGAACGCTTTGTCATAGCGGAATTCGATGGGCATGGTCACCACCTTGCGTCACAGCGAGGCCGCAATGGCCTGCATCTGCTCGATCTCCTTCTGCTGGGTGTCGACGATCGCCCGTGCCATCGCGACGGCAGGTGGATACTGCCCTGTCTTGATCTCGTTCTGGGCCATCGCAATTGCGCCTTGGTGGTGCGCGATCATGTGGGTGAGATAGAGCTTGCCGGCTTCGACGCCCTGAGCGCTTTTCAGTGCGGCCATGTCTTGTTCGGACACCATGCCGCTCATCTCATGACCAGGCATGGGCATCGGCATCGTCGAAGGCTGGCCCCAACTGCTCAGCCACGACTGCATCTGCTGGATCTCGGGTCCTTGCGCGGCCTTGATCTGCTTGGCCAACGCCACCACCCGCGCGTCGATGTCTTGCTTGGCCAGCAGCACATCGCTCATCTCGACGGCCTGCTGGTGGTGCGGAATCATATGCTGCGCGAACATCACGTCGGCTTCGTTGTGTGACTGTGGCGCCGCGGCTGTGGTGGTGGACAGTGAGCTACTGGTGCCGCTGGCGTCCGTTCCGGATTTGCCGCATGCAGTCAACGTGGTCACTGCGGCCAACACCGCCGCGGTGACGGCCAGCAATTCTCGCTTCATCACCTGATCCTCTCGTCTCGTCTGCGTCACGTCATGTATACCCCTTGGGGGTATAGCGAGACGACCCCGGGTGTCGGCAGGGCGTCAAGCACCGTGGAGTGGGTTCTCGAAAGTGGTTGCACTGCAAGGCAACTCGCGTAGACCCCGTTACCGCCTCTAATACAGGTAGTCCACTACGCATGCCCTGCGGGCGTCCACGACCTACCTTTCATGCGTCGTAGCTATCACAGAGAACCGAGATGAGGCCCGTATGACCGCGCCGCAGAAACCCAATCAGCCAGTCTCCTTCGACGAGGCGCAAGACATTCTCGGGCCGAAGCCCGGCCGGCAGCTCTCACCCGAGCCGGCGGAGGAAGTGGCACCGGAAAACCTCGGTAGGCGTGAGACAGCGATAGATCCGACCGAACTCGAAACGGTGCCCGAAGGCGGCCTCGAGGGGTACCGTCCTGCGGGCACTCCGATGGTGGCCTATCCGGCCTCCGCCGACTACGAGCCACCGGCCTCCGCCGAACACACGTTGGCCGGGCGGCGCTGGAAAGTCACCGACCTCTACTCGTTTCCGCCCGAGGAGCGCCAGCTGTTGACCGACACCAGCTTCCCGTGGCGGTGTGCCGGGCGAGTGACCAACAGCGACGGCAAAGCGGGCTCCGGCACACTGGTCGGTGACCGGGTGCTGCTGACCGCCAGGCACATGCGGCCCGATCGCAGCATCGCCCAGGGCTCGTGGTGGATGAAGTTCGTACCTCACGGATTCGACGACACCGAGCCATTCGGGTCGTCGTTCGTCAGCGATCTGCATCGCCCCTCGCCGGACGGGCCGCACTTCGACCAGATGGTGTGCCGCCTCTACGAACCGCTGGGGCAGCGCATCGGCTATATGGGCGTACAGGAATGGGACGACGACTGGGACGGCGTCGCGCACTTCGCCACGATCGGCTACCCCGGATCCTTCGGAGGTGTGCGGCCGTTCTTCCAAACCTCTTGCGCCGGTGAGGGATTCGACAGCGAAAAGGACGCAGTGCTGGTGACTACGCACGCTGACCTGACGCAGGGAAACTCCGGCGGACCGTTTTGGACCTTCATCCGGGTGGGGTCAGGGCTGGATCCGCGGGTCGTGGGCGTCGTCGCCAAGGAAGCCACCGCAAACGGCGACCGGGTCAACCTGGTGACCAGTGGCGACTTGTTGGAACGCCTGACCAACTGGGCGCGCGCCCATTGGCCGGCATGACAGCCGATGAGTCGGGGTGGCGGGATTTGAACCCACGGCCTCTTCGTCCCGAACGAAGCGCGCTACCAAGCTGCGCCACACCCCGCAGAAGCCAGGCCAGAGTATCGCACCGGTGTGCCGGCTGGCCAAACGCGCCTCGGCGCCCCGCCGTGGGCCCTCGGCGACGAGATCTGCGTCACCTCTGCGCGTGGGATGGACCGGATTGTCGGAGGTGTTGTGCACACTGACCAACAGCGACGAAGGAGTGGTCGACCATGACGAGCTTGGGCGCGGCGGTCTACGGCGGTTTCTTCGGGTTGGCGGCGCTGTGGCTGTTCTTGACGGCCGACCGTGCGGAGTCGCCGCCGGAAAACGATCAGCCGAACGTGCCGGTCCGCTCGAACTCCCGCAACGCCGACGCCGCACTGGTGGGGTCGAGCCCGTACTGCGCCAGCCAGTCGTCGCAGAAGTAGGTTTCCGCGTAGCGATCGCCGTTGTCGGCCAGCAGCGTCACCACCGATCCGCTGCGCCCCTCGGCCACCATCTCTGACAGCAGGCAGAACGCGCCCCACAGATTGGTGCCGGTGGACGGACCCACCCGCCTGCCGAGCACAGCGCTCGCGTGCCGGGCGGCGGCGATCGACGCATTGTCGGTGACGGCGATCATCCGGTCCACGACGTCGGGCAGGAACGACGGCTCTACTCGCGGCCTGCCGATTCCTTCGATGCGCGACGACGTACCGGTGGTGACGTGGCTGTCGCCCGTCTCATAGGCGGGAAAGAACGCCGAGTTCTCCGGGTCGACCACGCACAGCCGGGTCGCGTAGCGGCGGTAGCGGATGTAACGGCCGATCGTCGCGCTGGTTCCGCCGGTGCCGGCGCCGACGACCACCCACTCCGGAACCGGATGCTGCTCCAGCGACATCTGCGTGAAGATCGACTCGGCGATGTTGTTGTTGCCGCGCCAGTCGGTGGCGCGCTCGGCATTGGTGAACTGGTCGAGATAGTGGCCGCCGGTCTCGCGGGCCAACCGCTCGGCCTCGGCGTACACCTGGCCTGATTCCTCGACGAAATGGCAACGGCCGCCTTGCGCTTCGATCAGCGCGATCTTCGCCGCGCTCGTCGACGCCGGCATCACCGCGATGAACGGCAGACCGAGCAGCTGCGCGAAATACGCCTCCGACACGGCGGTCGATCCGGACGAGGCCTCCACGACCGTGGTCCGCTCGGTGATCCAGCCGTTGCACAGCGCGTACAGGAACAGCGATCGGGCCAGCCGGTGCTTGAGGCTGCCGGTGATGTGGGTGCTCTCGTCTTTGAGGTACAGCGCGACGTCGACGCGCGAGGACCACGCCGACGGCAGCGGATACCGCAGCAGGTGCGTGTCCGCGCTGCGCCGAGCGTCGGCTTCGATCAGCCGGACCGCGTTGTCGACCCACTCCCGCGGCCGGGCCCGGGCGGCCGACCTCGTCACCGCAGGGCGGCGGTCGGATCCGAGCGCTGGGACACCGCTGTGGTCTGCGGGCCGCCGGTGGGTGCGGCCACCAAGGTCAGCAAGGTGGCCTCCGGGCGGCAGCAGAACCGCACCGGATGGAACGGCGAGGTGCCGATACCCGCCGACACGTGCAGCTGCATGTTCGCGCCCCATCGCGACGTGCCCTTGGCCCGCGACCGGTCCAGGCCGCAGTTGGTCACCAGCGCTCCGTAGAACGGCAGGCACAACTGGCCGCCGTGCGTGTGTCCGGCCAGCACCAGCTGGTAGCCGTCGGCGGCGAACCGGTCCAGCACCCGCGGTTCGGGCGAATGCGTCAGTCCCAGCTTCAGATTGGCCACCGGGTTGGCCGGCCCTGCGATGGTGTCGTAGCGGTCGCGGTCGATGTGCGGGTCGTCGACGCCGGCGGCGGCTATCTTCAAGCCCGCCACCTCGAGTTCGCGGCGGGTGTGCGTCATGTCGAGCCAGCCGCGTTCGGTGAACGCGGCGCGCAGGTCCTGCCACGGCAGCGGCTTGCCGTGGGTGCGGTGGCCGGGATCGATCACATAGTTGATCGGGTTCTTCAGCCGCGGCCCGAAGTAGTCGTTGCTGCCGAACACGAACAAACCAGGCACGCTGAGGAGGTCGCCGAGTGTCTGCACCACCGCCGGGACCGCCTTGGGGTGGGCCAGGTTGTCGCCCGTGTTGACCACCAGATCGGGCTCCCAGCGCGCCAACTCGCGCAACCATGCCTGCTTGTAGCGCTGAGCGGGACGCATGTGGATGTCGCTGATGTGCAGGACCCGGAGCGGGGTCGACCCCGGCGTCAGCACCGGCATGGTCACCTCGCGGACCACGAACGCGTTGCGCTCGATCACCGAGGCGTAGCCCAGCCAGGCGAGCGCCGAGCCGCCCGTCACGGCGGCAGCTGTCTTCTGCGAGGGCGAAAAGGCCATACGAGCAGCGTACTGCCCGCTGCGCCGCCGCACGTGCTGCGCTTGCGCAACCGCGTCCGTCGGCTCGCGCAGTGTTACGGCGGTGGTTCACCCGCCGGAGGAGGCGGCGGTCCCAGCACCGGCACCGTGATCGGCGGAAGGCCCGGAATCTGCACGACGGTCGAGCCGACCACCGGGATCGGCGGTGCGCCTGGCGGGGGCGGAGGCGGCGCCGGTGGAATGCCGTTGCTGATGTTGATCGTGACGATCGCACCCGGGACGGTCTGTCCGCTCGGTGTGGTGCCGACGACCGTGCCGTAGGGGGCGGTGCTGTTGACCGAGGCGGGCTGGTCCGCGACGCCGAAGCCGGCGTCGCGGAGCCGCTGTTTGGCGGTCTCCACCGTCAGGCCGGACACGCTCGGGACCCGAGAGCCCGGGCCGCCGTCGACGTAGCGGGGATCGGTGGGCGGCAGCTTGACCTCGCCGAAGTCGTTGGCGATCGGCTTCATCGCCTGGAACCAGGTGCGCGCAGGTTCGTTGCCGCCGTAGAGGTTTCCCGATCCGCAGCGGCGCAGCGGAGACGAGCACAGGTCGGTGGGCTCGGGCGAGTCGTCGAAGATGTACACCGCACCGGCGTAGTTGTTGGTGAACCCGAGGAACCCTGACGAGCGGTGGGCCTCGGTGGTCCCGGTCTTGCCGGACATCGGCAAGGTCCACCCGGCGGCGGCTGCCGACCCCGCGGCGGTGCCGTTGCCCTGCGAGTCGTGACTCATCGCGTTGGCGAGGGTGTTCGCGAGCCCCTCAGGGACCACCTGTTCGCACGCCTCGGTGGTCAGCGGAACCGGTTTGCCGTGCCGATCGATGATTTCGGCGACCGGGCTGGGCGGGCACCACATGCCGCCCGACGCCAGCGTCGCCGCCACGTTCGACAACTCCAGAGGATTCAGCTCCAGCGGCCCCAGCGTGAACGAGCCGAGGTTCTGGCGCTTGACGAAGTCGGCCAGGCTCTCGTTGCTCTGCGGGTCGTATGCCCGCGCGGTGCCCGGCTGGGCATAGGAGCGCAAGCCGAGCTTGACGGCCATGTCGACCGCGCGCGGCACGCCGATCAGCTGGATCAGCCGGGCGAACGCGGTGTTGGGTGACGTGGCGAGCGCCTCGGTGACGTTCATCGACCCCCGGTACGCACCGTCGTTCTGCACGCACCAGGTGTCCTTCGGGCAGCCGCGTGCGCCGCCGGAGCCCATGCCCTTGGCCTCGAACCGGCCGGGCACCTCGAGTTGAGCGTTGATGCCCATGCCCATGTCGAGTGCGGCGGCCGTGGTGAAGATCTTAAAGATCGATCCGGCACCGTCACCGACGAGCGAAAACGGCTGCGGCTGCATCGTTTCGCCCGCGTCGGTGTTCAGCCCGTACGTCCGGTTGCTGGCCATCGCCATCACCTGGTGCGAGTCTTTGCCCGGCTTGATCACGCTCATCACGTCGGCGACACCGTCGAGCGTCGGGCTCGCGATGCTGTCAATGGCCTGCTTGACCGAGTCCTGCACCTTGGGGTCCAACGTGGTGCGGATCAGATAACCGCCGCGAGCCACCTGGTCCTTGCTGATGCCGGCACGCGCCAGATAGTCGAGCACATAGTCGCAGAAGAACGCCCGGTTGCCCGCCGCGATGCAGCCGCGGGGCAGGGCCTGAGGCTGCGGCAAGATACCCAGCGGCTCCGCCTTGGCGGCGCGCAGCGCGTCTGCCTGGGCGGGGTAGTTGTCGATCATGGTGTCCAGCACCACGTTTCGCCGCTGCAGTGCGCCGTCGGGGTTGGTGTAGGGATCCAGCGAGGTGGTGGACTGCACCAAGCCGGCCAGCAGCGCAGCCTGCTGCCAGTTCAACTCGGAGGCGTTGATGCCGAAGTACGTCTGCGCCGCGTCCTGCACGCCGAAAGCGCCGTTGCCGAACGACACCAGGTTCAGGTAGCGGGTCAGGATCTCCGGCTTGGAGAACGTCTTGTCGAGCGTCAGCGCCATCCGGATCTCCCGCAGCTTGCGCGCGGGCGTCGTCTCCACCGCCGCACGTCGCTCGGCGTCGCTCTGCGCCGTCACCAGCAACTGGTAGTTCTTGACGTACTGCTGCTCGATGGTCGAGCCGCCGCGGGTATCCGCGTCACCACCGACGTAGCCGGCCAGCCCGGTCAGCGTGCCCTGCCAGTCGACGCCGTTGTGCTCGGCGAACCGCTTGTCCTCGATCGAGACGATGGCCAACTTCATGGTGTCGGCGATCTGGTCGCTGGGCACCTCGAATCGTCGCTGGCTGTAGAGCCAGGCAATAGGGTTGCCCGCGGCGTCGACCATCGTCGACACCTGGGGAACGTCGCCCTCCACCAGCTGCGCGGACCCGTTGGCCACCACGTCCGATGCCCGGTTCGACATCAAGCCGAGGCCACCGGCGAACGGAAACATCAGAGCGGCGCACAGAACGCCGGCAAGAAGACAGCACCATCCCAACTTGACGACCGTCTGACCGGTCGAGGGGCGCTGCGGCATGGGTACAGATTACTGTTCGGATCCGAGCGCGCCGCCCGACGGCTGACGACCGTCCGCTCTTGGGTTCGCGGTGTTTGCGCAGCATAATTGGCATGCGCGTCAAGTTTTTGCTGGCGCGAGGGCGATGCGCCCGAACCGATGCGTCGCGCGGGAGGGGCCTCGTCGGGACGGTCGTCCCAAAAGAACCGGTACCAAACTGTTGCGCAAACGACACCTGACCACCTACTTTGTACTCCTAGTGCGATCTAGGTAACAAAAAAGTACGCAGTGTGGCGTAGATCGCATCACGAGATCACCGCCGTGGCGCCGCCGATACGACGGCCTGGACGAAGGGGACGCTGGTGTCAGGTAATCGGCCCGTCGCGCGGAGGACCACAGGGGGAAACTCGATGCATAGTTCGTCAGCCGCGGCTGCGGCCGAGGCTCGCATTGCCTGGGTGTCGAAGGCTCGGTGCCGTAACACCGACCCCGACGAACTCTTCGTTCGCGGGGCGGCGCAGCGCAAGGCCGCGGTGATTTGCCGGCATTGCCCTGTCATTGCCGAGTGCGGCGCCGATGCGCTGGACAACCGCGTCGAGTTCGGTGTCTGGGGAGGAATGACCGAACGTCAGCGCCGGGCGCTGCTCAAGCAGCACCCCGAGGTGGTGTCCTGGGCCGACTTCTTCGCCGCCCAGCGCAAGCACCGCACCGCCGGCTGACCTCAGCTGGCGGCCTTCGACGCGGTCAGCTGATCGGCGATCGCGCGCAGTGCGTCGATGTCGGACACGTCGAACGGCAGTGACGGCACCCCGACGATCGGCACGTGCGGGTTGGCGCCGGTGAACCGTGACAGCAGCCGCACCTCACGCTTGGCGGTCTGCGCCCGGTCGGCGTGGATGCGCAGCACCGCAGCGGCCAGCGACTCCGGATCGTCGGCTTCCAGTTCCTCGGCAGCGTCGACCGCCCGCTCGATATGCAGGCTGGACAACGTCGGATGCGTGCGGTTGAGGATCAGCCCCGCAAGCGGCATCGCTTCGGCTGAGAGCCGGTCGACGAAGAAGGACGCCTCGCGCGGTGCGTCGGGTTCGGCCGCCGACACCACGACGAACTGCGTGCCGCGGCGCTTCAGTAGCGCATAGGTCCGCTCGGCCTTCTGGCGGAAACCGCCGAACGTGGAATCCAGCGACTGCACGAACGCCGCCGCGTCGGAGAGCATCTGCGAACCCAAGATCGTCGATATGGCGCGCATGGCGAGCCCGACGGCGCCGGTGACCAGCCGGCCGATGCCGCGTCCGGGCGCCAACAGCATCCGCCACAGCCGGCTGTCCATGAAGCTGCCCAACCGTTTTGGCGCATCGAGGAAATCCAGCGCGTTGCGCGACGGCGGGGTGTCCACCACCACCAGGTCCCACTTGTCTTGTGAGACAAGCTGTCCCAGCTTCTCCATCGCCATGTATTCCTGCGTGCCCGCCAACGACGTGGCGACGGTCTGATAGAACTGGTTGTCCAGAATCGCTTGTGCGCGTTCGGATCCGGAGTACTCGACCACCATCTCGTCGAACGTGCGGCGCATGTCGAGCATCATCGCGTGCAGCTCGCCTTGGACCTCCGGGCCCAGCGGCACTCGCTGCGGCGAATTGCCCAAATCCGCGATGCCCAGTGCCTGCGCGAGCCGGCGGGCGGGGTCGATGGTCAGCACCACCACGGTGCGGCCGTATTCGGCCGCTCGCAACGCCATCGCCGCGGCCGTGGTGGTCTTGCCGACACCGCCCGCCCCGCAGCAGACCACCACGCGGTTGGCTCTGTCGGCCAGGATCGAGGCCATGTCCAGTGTGGGTGCGTTACTCACTGGCCGCTCCGCACGCGTCGCTTCGTACTCATCGGACCCCCTGTCGCCCAAGCTCTTCGGCCAATTCGTAGAGGCTGCCCAAATCGATGCCGTCGGCGAGCTGAGGCAGCTCGAGACGCGGCATGTGGATCTCGTCGAGTTGCTCGGCGGCTTCGGCGCGGGCCTTGAGCCGGGTGGCGTGTTCGATGGTCTCGGTGAGCAGGCCCGCGAAATCGGCGTCGGGGAGGTTCACCCCGACCTTGGCCAGGTCGGCCCGCACCGTGTCGGCGTCGATGTCGCCTTCGGCCGCTTTGGCCAGATCGTCGGGCTGAAGGTAGACCGGCAGCGTCCGGTTGACGATCACGCTGCCCACCGGCAGGTCCATCTTCTGCAGCTCGTCGATCGCCTCCACGGTCTCCTGCATGGGCAACGCCTCCAGCAGCGTGACGATGTGGATCGCGGTCTGCGGTGAATGCAGCAGCTGCACAACACCTTCCGCTTGTGAGTGCACGGGGCCACCCTTGGCCAGATCCGAGACTGCCTTGGTGACGTCGAGGAACCGGGTGATCCGGCCGGTCGGCGGCGAGTCGACGACGACCGCGTCGTAAGCGGGCAGCCGCGCTTTGTCGGAACGCACCACAGTCTCTTTGATCTTGCCGGTGAGCAGCACGTCGCGAAGCCCCGGCGCGATCGTCGTCGCGAATTCGACCGCACCGATCCGGCGCATGGCCCGGCCGGCGAGGCCGAGGTTGTAGAACATGTCGAGGTATTCCAAAAACGCCGCCTCGATGTCGATGGCCAGCGCGTTGACCTGTCCACCACGTTCCGCGGTGGCGATCTTGACTTCTTGGTAGGGCAGCGGCGGTACGTCGAAAAGCTGTGCAATCCCTTGGCGCCCTTCGACTTCCACGAGGAGCACCTTGCGGCCGCCGGCGGCCATCGCGAGGGCCAGCGACGCTGCGATGGTCGACTTGCCGGTGCCGCCTTTGCCGGTCACGAAGTGCAGGCGCGCGTCGCGCAGCCGCGCGGGCCAACCGACCTCCGGTCCTGCCTCGCCTATGATTGCCACCTTTGCAGCCTAGCCAACGGCCTGGTCGCGACCGCTAGGGTTGGCTCTCATGAGCGAACCGACCCAATGGGAGTACGTCACGGTCCCGCTGCTGATCCATGCGACCAAGCAGATTCTCGACAACTGGGGCGAGCGGGGTTGGGAGCTGGTCACGGTGCTGCCGGGGCCCACCGGGGAGCAGCACGTGGCCTACCTCAAGAAACCGAAGTGACGGCGTCAGCGCGGCTGGCGGAGCTGGGCATCGAGCTGCCGACGGTCGCCAAGCCGCTGGCCGCTTACGTTCCGGCCGTGCGCACCGGAAATCTGGTCTATACCGCGGGTCAGCTGCCGTTGGCCGGCGGCAACTTGGTGCGCAGTGGGAAAGTCGGTGGGGAGGTCCCCGCCGAGGACGGTCGGGCGCTGGCGCGCCAGTGTGCACTCAACGCGCTGGCAGCGGTCGACGCGCTGGTGGGCATCGACGCGGTGACCCGCGTCGTGAAGGTCGTCGGGTACGTTGCATCCGCGCCCGGGTTCACTGGCCAGCCCGGGGTGATCAACGGCGCATCAGAGCTGTTCGCCGAGGTGTTCGGTGAGGCCGGGGTACATGCGCGGTCGGCAGTCGGCGTTGCGGAGTTGCCGTTGAACGCGCCGGTGGAAGTGGAAGTGATTGTGGAGGTCGCGTGAGCGACGATCATCCTGCCTATGGCGTGCTGCGGCCGGTCACCGAGACCGCGTCGGTGCTGCTGTGCGACAACCCGGGCGTCATGACGCTCGAGGGCACCAACACCTGGGTGCTGCGCGGCCCGGGAAGCGACGAGGTGGTGATCGTCGACCCTGGCCCCCACGACGTCGAGCACCTGCAGCGGGTGGCCGACGTAGCCAAGGTGGCGTTGGTGTTGATCAGCCACCGCCACGAGGACCACACCGGCGGCATCGACACGATCGTCGAGCTGACCGGTGCGGTGGTGCGATCGGTTGGCAGCGGGTTTCTGCGCGGTCTCGGCGGGCCGCTCACCGAGGGTGAGGTGATCGACGCAGCGGGCGTGCGCATCACGGTGATGGCCACGCCGGGCCACACGGCGGACTCGCTGTCGTTTGTGCTCGACGACGCGGTGCTGACCGCCGACACCGTGCTGGGCCGCGGCACCACCGTGATCGACAGCGAAGACGGCAGCCTCGGCGACTACCTGGAGTCGCTGCGCCGGCTGCGCGGTCTCGGCCGGCGGGTCGTGCTACCCGGGCACGGACCGGAGCGCAGCGACCTCGCCGCCGTCGCCGACATGTATCTGGCACACCGCGACGAGCGGCTGAACCAGGTGCGCGACGCGCTGGACGCGCTCGGTGGCGACGCAACCGCGCGCCAGATCGTCGAGCACGTCTATACGGACGTCGCCGAAAAGCTCTGGGAAGCGGCCGAATCCAGCGTCCAAGCCCAACTGGACTACCTCCGCGGGTGAATTCGGTGCGCAAACAGGCGGTCAGCGCACGAAAACGCCCCGAAATCGCTACCTAGCGCGACGGGCCAGTCGTTCGGAGTCCGAGATCAGGACGCTTTTGCCCTCCAGCCGGATCCAGCCGCGGTGGGCGAAGTCGGCCAGCGCCTTGTTGACCGTCTCCCGCGACGCGCCGACGAGCTGCGCGATCTCCTCTTGCGTCAGGTCATGGGTCACGCGCAGGGCTCCGCCTTCTTGCGTGCCGAACCGCTGGGCTAGCTGCAGCAGCTGTTTGGCCACGCGCCCGGGCACGTCGGTGAAGATCAGGTCGGCGAGGTTGTTGTTGGTGCGGCGCAGTCGGCGGGCCAGCACTCGCAGCAGCTGCTCGGCGATCTCGGGCCGGTCGGCGATCCAGGCGCGCAGCGCGTCGCGGTCCATCGATACCGCTCGCACCTCGGTGATCGTCGTCGCGCTGGAGGTACGCGGCCCCGGGTCGAAGATCGACAGCTCCCCGAACATGTCCGACGGACCCATGATCGTCAGCAAGTTCTCGCGGCCGTCGGGAGAGCGACGGCCGATCTTCACTTTGCCGGAGATGATGATGTACAGGCGGTCGCCCGGCTCGCCTTCCGCGAATACGGTGTGCCCGCGCGGGAAGTCGACCGGCTGGAGTTGTTTGGTGAGCGCGGCGACGGCGCTGGGCTCGACGCCCTGGAAGATTCCGGCCCTGGCCAGGATCTCGTCCACGTTGCCCCTCTTAAGCTGTCAGGTGATAAGTCAACAAGCGCCGACCCGTCGGATCGGCACGGTTTCGACACTTCGACGCTACACAGAATCCGCACGTCGAGTCGGTCGAAATTGCGGATTTGCCATCGCATGCACAGACCGGGCTTTGGCAATCGCATAGTGTTCGATGCCGTGGGTGCGCCGGGCCTGGAAGGAATCGAGTGCCTCCGGCATGCCGTCGCGAGCGAGCGTCCGCATGTCCGCGGCCCGGGCTTGCGCTAGGAACTCGGCGACGTCGGCGGCTCCCACACTTCCGCAATCCAGGTGGCTTTCCAGCCGCTGCAGCCCGAAGGTCGCCAACATCAGCAACCCGGGGATCAGAGCAACAAAGAGCCAAGACACAGGCACAAAGTAAACACGTCGAAGGTCTCAGCACGATCACGAAATCTCACCGGTCAGTACGCTTGCCTGGTGACTGCGAGCCGGCGAGCCGCGCCATCGGAGCGGCGGTGGGCCAACGAGACGCGGCTCGCCCTGGTCCGTCGGGCCCGGCGGATGAATCGCAAACTCGCGCAAGCGTTTCCCCACGTCTACTGCGAACTGGACTTCACCAACCCGCTCGAGCTCACCGTCGCGACGATTCTGTCGGCGCAGAGCACCGACAAGCGTGTGAACCTCACCACGCCGGCGTTGTTCGCCCGCTACCGCACCGCCCGCGACTACGCCCAGGCCAACCGCGCCGAACTCGAAGAGCTGATCCGGCCGACCGGCTTCTACCGCAACAAGGCCAGCGCGTTGATCAAGCTCGGCCAAGCGCTCGAGGAGCGTTTCGACGGCCAGGTGCCGTCGACCATGGAGGAGCTCGTCACGCTTCCCGGGGTGGGCCGCAAGACGGCCAACGTGATCCTCGGCAACGCATTCGGCATTCCCGGCATCACGGTGGATACGCACTTCCAGCGGCTGGTGCGGCGGTGGCGGTGGACCGAGGAGACCGACCCGGTGAAGATCGAGAAGGCAGTCGGTGAGCTGATCGAGCGCAGCGAGTGGACGCTGCTGAGTCACCGGGTGATCTTCCACGGCCGGCGGGTGTGTCACGCCCGGCGGCCGGCCTGCGGCGTGTGCGTGCTGGCCAAGGACTGCCCGTCGTTCGGGCTGGGCCCCACCGAGCCGCCGATCGCCGCCGCGCTGGTGAAGGGGCCGGAAACCGAGCATCTGCTTGCGCTGGCTGGGTTGTAGCTTGCCGCGATGAGCAGGTCCACCCGCTGGACGATTGCGGTGCTGATTGTGGTGGCGGCGATTGTCACCGCATTGGCATTGCAGCTGCGCGAGCCCGCCGCACCCCGCAGGCTGCCCAGCAGCCCGACAGTCGCGTCGCCCGACTCCGCCGACCTCGCCGCGCTGCGCCGCCGCGCCGCGCTGCCGCCGTGCCCGCCCGACGGCAATGGGGCGGGTCCGCAGGCGCTGCGCGGGGTGACCGTGCAGTGCCTGGCGGACGGCACCGCGGTGGACACAGGACGCGCCGTGGCGGGGCGGGCGGTGCTGCTGAATCTGTGGGCGTATTGGTGCGCACCGTGCGCGCAGGAGATGCCTGCGATGGCCGAGTACCAGCGCCGCGTCGGTGACCGGCTGAGCGTGATCACCGTGCACCAGGACGACGACGCGGCGGCGGCGCTGTCGCGCCTGGCCGACTGGGGAGTACGGCTGCCAACGTGGCAGGACGGCCGCCGCCAGGTAGCCGCCGCACTCGGCGTGCCGAATGTGATGCCTACCTCTGTGGTGGTGCGTGCGGACGGTAGCGTTGCCCGCATCCTGCCGCGGGCGTTCGCCAGCGCCGACGAAATCGCCGACGCGGTCGATCAGACGATGGGAGCGCCGCGGTGAGTTCGGAGCCGCAGGGCCGGCGACATGGATCTTGCGCGGCCCAGACGCAGGTGCTGTCCCCGGATGCTGCGCCGCCCTGGCTGCAGCCGCTCGTCGAGAACGTCGGTTGCATGCCGGCTGCCTACCGGCGCCGCCTGCCGGCCGAGGTGCTCGCGATGGTCACCGCGGCCAACGCGACCGCCAAACTCGCGGGCAAGCCCCGCGACGCTGCGGTGCTCGCGCTGTTCTCCGGACCCGACGACGCGCCGCCGGGCAGCTTCCCGCACGACGCCGATCTGTTGCTGACCGTGCGCGCCTCGTCGTTGCGCCACCACGCCGGCCAAGCCGCGTTCCCGGGTGGAGCCGCCGATCCCGGCGACACCGGGCCGGTTCACACAGCGCTGCGCGAAGCGCAGGAGGAGACGGGCATCGACCCGTCGCGGCTGACACCGCTGGCCACGCTGGAGAAGACGTTCATCCCGCCCTCGGGTTTTCACGTGGTGCCCGTGCTGGCCTACTCCCGCGACCCCGGCCCCGTTGCGGTGATGGATCCTGCCGAGACCGCGATCGTCGCGCGAGTTCCCTTGCGCGCGTTCGTCAATCCCAAGAATCGACTGATGGTGTACCGCAAGACGCTGACCCGGCGGTTCGCGGGTCCGGCGTTTCTGCTCAACGAGATGCTGGTCTGGGGGTTCACCGGGCAGGTGATCGCGGCGTTGTTGGACTGCGCCGGGTGGTCGGTGCCGTGGAACACCGACGACGTGCGCGAACTCGACGAGGCGATGGCCTTGGTGGGCGGTAGGGGCGACACCGGGGAGGACTACCTGGAGGCGCGGCGGTGACGGCATCGCAATGGTTCGACCTCGCGGTGATCGCGGTCGCGTTCATCGCGGCGATCTCGGGCTGGCGGTCGGGTGCGCTCGGCTCGCTGATGTCGTTCGTCGGCGTGGTGCTGGGCGCGGTCGCGGGCGTGTTGCTGGCGCCGCACATCGTCGAGCACATCGCCGGGCCGCGCACCAAACTCTTCGTCGCGCTGTTTTTGATCCTCGGGCTCGTGGTGATCGGCGAGGTCGCCGGCGTGGTGCTGGGCCGGGCGGTGCGCGCGGCGATCCGCAGCCGCTCGCTGCGCACGGTCGACTCGATCGTCGGCGTGGCGCTGCAGGTGGTCGCGGTTCTGGTGGCGGCGTGGCTGTTGGCCTCGCCGCTGCGGTCGTCAGATCAGCAGATGCTCGCCCAGGCGTTCGACGGGTCGATGATCCGCAAAGAGGTCGACCGGGTCGCGCCGAGTTGGCTGCAGACGGTGCCCAACCGGTTGTCGGCGTTGCTGAACACCTCGGGCATCTCCGACGTGTGGCAGCCGTTCGGCCGCACCCCGATCGTGCCGGTGGACGCACCGGATGCCGGCTTGGTCAACAGCGCGGTGGTGACGGCCACCCGGCCGAGCGTCGTGAAGATCCGGGGGCTGGCCAACGGCTGCCAGAAGGTGCTGGAGGGCACGGGCTTCGTGGTCAAAGAGGGCCGGGTGATGTCCAATGCGCACGTGGTCGCAGGCGCTGACAGCGTCACCGTGGAGTCCGACGGCACCACCTACGACGCCAAAGTGGTCTCCTACGATCCCAACGCCGACATCTCGATCCTCGAGGTGCCCCATCTCCCGGCGCAGCCGCTGTCGTTCGCCGACGGGCAGGCCAAGTCCGGCACCGACGCGGTGGTGCTGGGCTATCCCGGCGGCGGCACGTTCGTCGCCACGCCGGCGCGTATCCGCGAGATCATCGAACTCAACGGTCCGGACATCTACCGCACCACGACGGTGGCGCGCGAGGTGTACACCATCAGAGGCACTGTGCGCCAAGGTGATTCGGGCGGACCGTTGATCGATCTGGACGGTCGGGTGCTCGGCGTCGTGTTCGGCGCCGC
This sequence comes from Mycobacterium sp. NGS39, assembly GCF_059812765.1. Taxonomy (NCBI): domain Bacteria; kingdom Bacillati; phylum Actinomycetota; class Actinomycetes; order Mycobacteriales; family Mycobacteriaceae; genus Mycobacterium; species Mycobacterium sp. NGS39. The sequence continues at coordinate 59,228 of NZ_JCALDH010000016.1, forward strand.
GGTCGACGACCCCGAGACCGGCTTCGTGCTGACCGCCAAAGAGGTGGCCCGGCAGATGGCCAAAGTGGACAACGCCACCCCGGTGCCCACGGGTGCGTGTATTACGTGAGCCGTCGGCCGTAGACGTGGGCGAGGAACCGCGTCAGCTGCTCGTTGACCACGCCCGGTTCCTCCTCGTGGCTGAAATGCCCTGCGCCCGAGACTGATACGAAACGGCCGTGCGGTGCATAGCGTTCGGTGCGGTGGACCGGGTCGGCGAGCACGTACGGGTCCGCGTCGCCGCGCAGGTGCAGCAGCGGCACTGCCAGCTGACGATCCATCGACCGCATGAAGCGGTGGCCTTCGGTGCGCAGCTGACTGCGTACCGCCCAGCGCTGATACTCCAGTGCGCAGTGTGCGGCACCGGGAATCTGGATGGCTTGGCGCAAATGGCGCATGGAAACCGAAAAGTCTTCTGTATCAAGCCATTTCGCGCCGCTACGGGAACGTACCAGCGCTTCCAGCGCAGCGCCGTCGCGGCGGGTGAGCCAGCGTTCGGGCCACATCGGGACCTGGTACTTCAGCAGCGACGGCAGCAGCGCACGGCCCTGGTCGCGACGGGTAAGCGCTGACGCGCGCAGGGCCGCGGGGTGGGGGGAGCTGACCACCGCGATGGCGCGCACCAGCCGCGGGTGCAGCGTCGAGGTCGCCCAGCAGACCAGCCCGCCGTCGGCGTGACCGACGAGCGTGGCCGACGAATGACCCAACGCCCGGATCAGCCCGGCGGTGTCGCCGGCCAGCGTCCAACCGTCGTAGCCGCGCGGCGGCTTGTCGCTGGCTCCGTAGCCCCTCAGGTCGACGGCCACCACGCGGGCTCCACGCAACCCCGTGAGCTGATGGCGCCACGACCACCAGAACGATCCGAACCCGTGCAGCAGCACCACGAGTGGCCGGGCCGACACCGGGGTGTCCGCCGGGCCCGGGTCGGCCTCCACGACGTGGAACCGAATCCCGTTGGCGTGCACCTCCATATGCCGCCAAGGCCCGTCGATCCTGACGACCGACGGCGCAGGCGCCGGCACTAAGAGCCCGAGGAGTCAGACCGCGAAGGCGAGGCCGGCGGCTTTCCATTGGTCTGCGCGACGCCGCGATGGTCGTGCGACGTGAACACCTCACGCGTCTCTTTGACCGACTCGATCGTGTCGCGCGGTCCGCGGATACGTCGCACCTTCAGGTAGCCCAGCAGCGCCAGCACGGCCGTCGTGATCAGCATGACGCCGAACACGATCAAGTACGACGCCCAGCGGGTCAGCCATTCGTCGAGCAGGGTCGCGACGAAAAAGAAGAAGAAGAACGTCGAGTAGAAAAGCACCACCAGCGCGGCGATGAAGAACACGCTGCCCGTCAGGCCGCGCTTGACGTCCCGGGTGATCTCCGCACGCGCGAGCTCCACCTCGGCCCGCACCAGGGTGGACACCTGGGCGCTGGCCTCCTTGACCAACTCGCCGAGCGACGGGTTCGGCGGCAGGACATGCGGATCCGTCAACGGGATCGACGTGATGGTGCTCGGCACTGCGTTTCTGCGATCACCGTTGCTCACGGACTGTCCTCCCGCTGGTTGCTTCTGTCGGACCTGGCCGACACCGTAGCCTCGGTATCCGAAGCGCTCGCTTGTCGATGGGTTATGTTGCCACGCGGGCCGCAAGCCCACGAGGTCGAGGAGCATTTGTTGAAGATCGGGCACCGCTGTGGGCTGGTGCTGGCGGTCGTCTTGCTCTGGATGTTGGCGGCAGGGGTCGCGGCGGCCGACGGCAAGGTTCCGCTGGGCGGCGGCGCGGGCATCGTCGTCGACGGCAACACGCTGTGCACGCTGACCGCGATCGGCACCGACAACAAGGGCAACTTGGTCGGATTCACGTCCGCGCACTGCGGCGGGCCGGGCGCCCAGGTAGCCGCCGAGGGCCTCGAGGGCGCCGGCACGCTGGGCGTGATGGTCGCCGGCAACGACGCGCTGGACTACGCGGTGATCAAATTCGACCCCGCCAAGGTGGCGCCGGTAAGCAACTACAAGGGCTTCGTGATCAGCGGTATCGGGCCCGACCCGACGTTCGGGCAGGTCGCGTGCAAACTGGGCCGCACCACCGGCTACTCGTGCGGCGTGACGTGGGGACCGGGCGAGCAGCCCGGCACCATCCTCAGCCAGGTCTGCGGCCGCCCGGGCGATTCCGGAGCGCCGGTGACCGTCGGCAATCAGCTGGTCGGGATGATCCACGGTGCGTTCAGCGAAGAACTGCCCACCTGCGTCGTCAAGTACATCCCGCTGCACACCCCGGCGGTCGCGGAGTCCATCAACGCGGTGCTGGCCGACCTCGCCGCGAAGAACCGCCCCGGTGCGGGGTTCGTCCCGGTCGGCTAGTTCTCAGCCCTGCTGTTGCGAATCGCTTCGAACACCCCCGGATCCACCAGCGTCGAGGTGTCGCCGAGTTCGCGGCCTTCGGCGACATCGCGCAGCAACCGGCGCATGATCTTGCCGCTGCGGGTCTTCGGCAGCTCGGGCACCACGTGGATCTCCTTGGGCCGGGCGATCGGCGAGATCTCCTTGGCCACCTCGGCGCGCAATTCCTCGCACATGTTGTCGCGGGGTTTGTCGGCGGCGCTGGCTTCCAGGATCACGAACGCGATGATCGCCTGACCGGTCTGCTCGTCGCTGGCGCCCACCACCGCGGCTTCGGCCACGTGTGAATGGCCCACCAGCGCCGACTCCACCTCCGCGGTGGAGATGCGGTGCCCCGACACGTTCATCACGTCGTCGATACGGCCGAGCACCCAGATGTTGCCGTCCGGGTCGTAGCGGGCGCCGTCACCGGCGAAATACCAGCCCTGCTTCTCGAAGCGTGACCAGTAGGTCTCCTTGAACCGCTCGGGGTCACCCCAGATGCCGCGCAGCATCGCGGGCCACGGCTGATCGAGCACGAGATATCCGGTCGAGTGCTCGCCCCAGTCCGGGCTGGGTTCGATGCGGTTGCCGTCGTCGTCGACGATCTGCGCGCAGATTCCCGGCAGCGGCGCCATGGCGGAGCCCGGCTTGCAGGCGGTCACGCCGGGCAGCGGCGAGATCATGGCCGCCCCCGTTTCGGTCTGCCACCACGTGTCGACGACCGGGGTGCGGTCGCCGCCGAACACCTTGCGGTACCAGCGCCATGCCTCCGGATTGATCGGTTCGCCGACCGAGCCCAACAGCCGCAGGCTGGACAGGTCGTGTGCATCCGGGTATTCGCGGCCCCACTTCATGAACATGCGGATCAGCGTCGGCGCGGTGTAATAGATTGTGACGCCGTACTTTTCGATGACCTGGAAGTGCCGGTGCTCGTCGGGCGAGGCGGGCGTGCCCTCGTAGACCACCTGGCTGACGCCGTTGGCCAGTGGCCCGTAGGTGATGTAGGTGTGGCCGGTCACCCAGCCGATGTCGGCGGTGCACCAGTACACGTCTTCGTCGGGCTTGACGTCGAACACGTAGTAGTGGGTGTAGGCGGCCTGAGTGAGGTAGCCGCCGCTGGTGTGCATGATGCCTTTGGGCTTGCCGGTGGTGCCCGACGTGTAGAGCAAAAACAGCGGGTGCTCTGAGTCGAACGCCTCCGGTGTGTGTTCTGATGCGGCGGAGTCGACGGTCTCGTGCCACCACAGGTCGCGGCCTGCCGTCCACGGCACGTCAATTCCGGTGCGCCGCACCACAAGTACGTGCTCGATGCTGTCCTGTCCGTCGACGGCCTCGTCCGCCGATTCCTTCAGCGACACCGCCTTGCCGCGACGGTATTGGCCGTCGGTGGTGATCAGAAGTTTCGCTTGGGCGTCTTCGATGCGTGCCCGCAGCGCAGACGCGGAGAAGCCCGCGAACACGACACTGTGCATGGCACCGAGGCGGGCGCAGGCCAGCATCGCGACGATCGCCTCAGGCACCATCGGCATGTAAATCGCAACGCGGTCACCGGCTTTGACGCCCAGATCAGTCAGCGCGTTGGCGGCCTTGCACACCTCGTCTTTGAGTTGGGCGTACGTCAATGTGCGGCTGTCGCCGACGGGCTCGCCCTCCCAGTAGATCGCGACCCGGTCCCCGTTTCCGGCCTCCACGTGCCGGTCGACGCAGTTGTAGGCGACGTTGAGCTTGCCACCGACGAACCACTTCGCGAACGGCGCGTCGGACCAGTCCAGCACCTCGGTGAACGGCGTCTCCCACGCCAGCCGGTTGGCTTGCTCCGCCCAGAACGCCAACCGGTCCGATTCAGCAGCCTTGTACAGCTCGGCAGTGGCGTTGGCGCGCTGGGCGAATTCCTCTGACGGCGGATAGGTGGCGGGAGCTTCGGCTTGCGTCTCGGTCATAGCTGTGAGCCTAGTCACTCGGCGTTGTCTGGTGCAGCGCTGCGGATTGGGGTGCGCACCGCACCGGTTTACCGGAAACGCCCCCGCGCGGTTAGCGTCACGAGCGTGACCGATCCACTGGCTCCGCTGGCCAAGCTGCCTGGTGTCGCCGACGCGAGCGAACTTGTTCGCGAGGCTCTCGGCAAGGCACACCGGCACCGCGTCAATCTGCGCGGCTGGCCGGCGAGTGCGGCAGAGGCCGCCGTGCGGGCGGCTCGGGCGTCGTCGATGCTCGACGGCGGCGCGCCCCGGTTCCCGGCCGACGGGCTGGACGGCGGTCCGATCCTGGCCGGCGCACTCCGGGTCGCTGAGGCATTGCAGGGCGGACAGACGGCGTTGGTGAGCGTTTGGCAGCGCGCACCGTTGCAGGCGCTGGCACGGCTGCACGCACTGGCCGCGGCGGATCTGGTGGACGACGACGCATTGGGTCGGCCCCGCGAGGGCGCGGCGGGGCGGCTGGAACTGCTGGCCAAGCTGATGACCGGCGGCAGCGCAGCGCCGGCCCCGGTGCTCGCGGCGGTAGCGCACGGCGAGATGCTGACGCTGGCCCCGTTCGGCAGCGCCGACGGAGTGGTGGCGCGCGGAGTCTCGCGGCTGGTGACCCAGGCCAGCGGGCTGGATCCGCACGGCCTCGGCGTGCCGGAGGTCTATTGGATGCGCCATGTTGCCGAATACCGTTCGGCTGCCCAGCAATTCGCCACCGGCACACCCGACGGGTTGCGGCAGTGGATCCTTCTGTGCTGCCGGGCATTTGAAGAAGGCGCCAGCGAAGCACTGGCGATCGCTCAGGCGGTGTCGAGACAGACGTGAAGCGGGCGGCGATCCGAATCGCTTCGGCGCGCCGCCCGCTAGCGCGGACCTCCGGTTACCAAGCGTGCAACAGGGGTTGCGTGGGTGGCCTCGGCGTCTTGCGATGCGCTTCAACTGCTGCCCCACCCAAGGGGCTGTCGTGTTGTCCGCTTTCCGCAATCACGCAGGCCCGCAACACTTCTGCCTTTATGCGGCGTGCTCCGCGTGGGTACCGGGATCCGCGCTGGGTAGTCCGGCTCGGGAGATCGGATCTTCTCTTCCGATCCGACCTTGGCCTCGCCGGGCTGCCGTGGTTCCTTTGTACTACGTGACCATCGTCACATCAAGGGCGTACGCGGCTCCGAGATCCCAGATCAGAGAACGAAGCGCCGCAGCAGCGAGTACGTCAGCGCACCGGCCGCCAGCGCGCTGACGCCCACCGCGGCGGTGGTGGCCACCGCGGCGGTCGACGGTGCCGGAATGCGGTCGCGCAGCGACACCGGCTTGGAGAACGTCAGCACCGGCCAGCCCCGCGCCGCCGCCTCCTTGCGCAGCGCGCGGTCCGGGTTGACGGCCGTCGGATGACCGACCGCCTCCAGCATCGGTAGGTCGGTGATCGAGTCGGAATAGGCGTAGCAGTGTTCCAGCAGATAGCCCTCGCGGGCGGCCAGCTCCCGGACGGCTTGCGCCTTGCCTTCGCCGTAGCAGTAGAACGCGACCTCGCCGGTGTATTTGCCGTCCTTGACCACCATCCGCGTCGCCATCGCGTGAGTGGCGCCCAGCGCGCGCGCGATCGGCGCGACGATCTCCTCACCGGACGCCGACACCACCACCACGTCGCGCCCGCAGAGCTTGTGGTCGGCGATCAGATCGGCGGCTTCGGCGAACACCAGCGGATCGACGATGTCGTGCAACGTCTCTGCCACAATCGATTTCACCTGTTCGACGTCCCAGCCGGTGCACATGTTCATCAGGTAGGACCGCATCCGATCCATCTGGTCGTGGTCGGCGCCTGACATCAAGAACAGGAACTGCGCATAGCTGGATTTCAGAACAGCGCGCCGATTGATCAGCCCTTGGTCGAAGAACGGTTTGCTGAACGCCAGGGTGCTGGACTTCGCGATGACTGTCTTGTCGAGGTCGAAGAACGCCGCGGTCTTGGTGCGCCCGTTGGGGATAGCGTCGGCCGGAGGGGTGAGCTGCGTCGTGGTCAGCGGTGTGGAGGCCTGCTCTGAGACGGTCACGGCTTCAGCATAGGGCGGTCGTTCGCCGGTCATTTGCTTCTGTCAAATGTCAGTTCGGGTCAGGTGGCGGGGGCTGCAATCCTGTGTTGGCTAAGGGTTATCGATGTTTTCGGCTCTTGCGCCATTGTCACGCCACGTGTGTATAGTGAGCATTACTCGGCTTATGCCGGGTGTGCATCAGCCCGACCCCCCGGGGCTGATACACGACGACCCTCGCCTCCTCCCCCCCTGGCGGGGGTCGTCCCTTTTGGCGGGAAAGTCACACGGCCGGCCCGGCTTCTCGGCGTGATCGTCGAAATTCGCTGTAGTGCCCGGGATCACAGCCGTTTATCAACACATTCGCATTCGTCCACAGATTCGGCCGAGGCACTGGAAGCGTCCGTGCTGCGCGGCGCAGGCTGGGTCCATGACTTCGACAGCGGGCGTTTTGGGAATCGTCGACGATCCCGTGTTGCGCGACGACGTCGACCGCGTCGGCGCAGCGGTCGGCGTTCGGATTGTTTACTACACCGATGCCGTCAGCCGCCGCGAGTGGTCCGCGGCAGGTGCGGTCATTGTCGACCAGGCTGCCGTCGTGCGTCGCGCAGTCAGGGGGCTGCCGCGACGGCCGCGGGTGATCTTGCTCGTCAGCGACGATCCGCAACCGGCGACTTGGCAGGCAGCGTTATCGCTTGGGGCACAACATGTTCTGCGGTTACCGGAACAAGAAGCCGAACTCGTCGACGTGCTGGCCGACGCGGGCGACAGCGACCACTCGGCGCGTGGAGACGTGGTCGCGGTCGTCAGCGGCCGAGGCGGCGGGGGAGCGTCGATCTTCAGTGCAGCGTTAGCGATTGCGGCAAACGAGAGTTTGCTAATTGATGTCGACCCGTGGAGCGGTGGGGCGGACTTGTTGCTCGGCTTGGAAGGCCGGCCGGGGCTGCGGTGGCCCGACATCGCGGTCGACAACGGACGGCTCAGTCTCGGCGCGGTGCGTGATGCGTTGCCGTCGCGGGACGGCGTCGGTGTGCTGTCAGGTGCGCGCCGCGCAAGTGAGATCACCGCCGCGACTTTGCTGGCGATCGTCGACGCGGGCCGTCGCGGCGGTGCCGCGGTGGTGTGCGACGTCCCCAGACGCCTCACGCAAGCCGCGGAGGCCGCCTTGGACACCGCCGACTTGGTCGCACTGGTGACGGCATGTGATGTGCGGTCGTGTGCGGCGGTGTCGGTGATGGCGTCGGCGCTGCTCGCCCTCAATCCGAACGTCGGGCTCGTCGTGCGTGGGCCGGCTCCCGGTGGATTGCGCGCCGGGGACATCGCCCGAGCGGCCGATCTGCCACTGCTGGCGACCATGCGTCCAGAGCCCAACCTGGCCGAGCGCCTGGAACGGGGCGGCCTGCGGGTGCGCCGCCGCTCGCCGCTGTTGACGGCCGCGCGCCGTGTGCTGGCGGTTGTGGAGCGTCGTCGGGTAGCGGCGGCGGCATGACCACGTCATTGATCGACCGCGTGCGAGAGCGGCTGGCCGCGGAAGCCGCGCCGCTGCGACCGAGCGTCGTCGCCGCCGCAATCCGGGCCGAGTCCGGCGGCGTGCTGGGCGACACCGAGGTGCTCACCAACCTGCGTACGCTGCAGACCGAACTGACCGGCGCCGGGATTCTCGAGCCGTTGCTGTGCGCCGACGGCACCACCGACGTACTGGTCACCGCTCCCGATGCGGTGTGGGTTGACGACGGAAAAGGCTTGCGCCGCAGCGAGGTTCAGTTCTCCGACGAGGCCGCCGTGCACCGGCTCGCCCAACGGCTGGCGCTTGCCGCGGGTCGCCGGCTCGACGACGCTCAGCCGTGGATCGACGGCCACCTCACCGGAATCGGCAATCGGGAGTTCGCCGTCCGGCTGCATGCGGTCCTGCCGCCGCTGGCCGCGGGTGGCACCTGCTTGTCGCTGCGTGTGCTGCGCCCCGCCACGCAGGATCTGCCGGCGCTGGTGCGGGCCGGCACCATCACGCACGACGCCGTGGACCTGGTGGAGCGGATCATCGCCGCGCGGCTCGCGTTCTTGGTGACCGGCGGCACCGGCGCCGGCAAGACCACCCTGCTGGCCGCGACGCTCGGCGCGGTGTCGGCCAACGAACGGATCGTGTGCGTCGAGGACGCCGACGAACTGGCGCCTCGTCACCCGCACTTCGTAAAGCTGGTGGCCCGTGCGGCCAACGTCGAGGGCGTTGGCGAGGTTACCGTGCGTGACCTCGTCAAGCAGGCGTTGCGGATGCGGCCGGACCGCATCGTGGTCGGCGAGGTCCGCGGTGCCGAGGTGGTGGATCTGCTGGCCGCCTTGAACACCGGCCACGACGGTGGCGCCGGCACTGTCCACGCCAACCGGCCCGCGGAGGTGCCGGCCCGGCTCGAAGCGCTCGCCGCACTCGGCGGCCTGGATCGCGCCGCCCTGCACAGCCAGCTCGCCGCCGCAGTTCAGGCGGTTCTGCACGTGCGCCGCGACCGCGACGGTGTCCGGCGGCTCGACGAGATCGGGGTGCTGGCACGTTGCGGCAACGAACCGGTCGAGGTGGTGACCGCTTGGCACGCGGATACCGGGCCCGGCCCCGGCGCGGGCAAGCTGAGTCAGCTGCTGGCGGCTAGGGGCGCTCAGTGACCGGTGTCGCTACGGCGGCGCTGTCCCTGGCCGCTGCACTGCTCACGCTGCCCGTCTCGTCACGGCACCGCCTCGTCACGGCAGGTCTCATGGCACCCCGACGCGTCAACACCGCGCCTCTTCGACCGGTAGGCGTCTGTGCGGCTGGCGTGACGGCCGCGGTGGTGCTGCCCGCGGCAGTCGTGCTCGCGTCAGGGACGCTCGGCGGCACGCTCCTTCTGCGACGCCGAAGACAAGCCCGGCGGCGGCGCGTCGACGAGGAGTCGCAGGCGCTGGAAGCGGCACTCGACGTCCTGGTCGGCGAACTCCGCGCCGGCGCCCATCCCGTGGCCGCGGTCCAGGTCGCCGCAGCGGAGTCCCGCGGCACTGTTGCGACGTCGTTCCGCGCGGTCGGCGCACGGGCGCTGCTCGGCGCCGACGTGTCCGCCGGGCTGCGCAGCGTGGCTCAGCATGCCGCAACGCCCGACTACTGGGAACGGCTCGCGGTGTGCTGGCAGCTCGCCCACGCACACGGCCTCACCATGGCGTCGCTGGTACGTGCGGCACAGCGCGACATCGTCGAACGCTCCCGGTTCAACGCACAGGTGATCGCCGGAATGGCCGGTGCACGGGCCACCGCGACGGTGCTGGCCGCGCTGCCGCTCGCCGGCGTCGGACTTGGTGAATTGCTGCACGCCCATCCGGTGCGGTTCCTGTTGTCCGGCGGGGCCGGTGGCTGGCTGCTGGCGATCGGCGTGGCGCTGGTCTGCTGCGGGCTGCTGTGGTCGGACCGCATCACCGGACGGGCGCTGTCGTGACATCTGCCGCGCTACTGCTGGCCGCTGCCGTGATCGTGGCGCCGGGTCCGGCGGCCGTGCGCCGCCGCGCCGGGCTGATACCGCCCGCGCCGGCCCGCCACAGAAGCCAGACCAAGACCGATCCCCTCGCGGTCGCGGCCAGCCTCGACATTTTCGCGGTCTGCCTGACCGCCGGGATGGCCGTATCGGCGGCTGCCGCTGCGGCCGCGCCCACGGCGCCGCCTGCCTTGGCTGCGACGTTGCGCCGCGCCGCCGACATGCTGGCGTTGGGCGCGGATCCGTCGGCGGCGTGGTCGGCGCCGGGCGGCAAACTCGACCGTCACTGTGAGGCACTGCTGCGGTTGGCCCGGCGCTCGGCTTCGTCAGGTGCCGCGCTGGCAGACGGGGTTGCCGAGCTGGCGACAGCGGTGCGCCATCAGGCCGCCGACGCCGCCCGGGCCGCCGCCGAGCGCGCCGCGGTGCTGATCGCCGGCCCGTTGGGTTTGTGTTTCCTGCCCGCGTTCGTGTGCCTCGGAATCGTGCCGGTGGTCGCCGGCTTGGCCGGTGAGGTGTTGGGGTCAGGGCTGCTGTGACGGAATGCATTGGTGGGGAAGTGGATTCGGATTGGAAGGGGACGAGGGTGACGCGATGGCAGCATCTGAAAGCAAGGACGACGCTGCTCTTGGTAGCCGACGACGGGATGTCGACGGTCGAGTACGCGATCGGCACGATCGCTGCAGCGGCGTTCGGCGCAATTCTGTACACCGTGGTGACGGGCGACTCGATCGTCGGCGCGCTGACCAAGATCATCAGCCGGGCGTTGACCACCAACGTCTGACAGCGGGTGATCGTGGGTCCGTCACGGTGGAGGCCGCGTTTGGTATCGCGGCGCTGGTGGCCGTGCTCGTGCTCTGCGTCGCCGGCGTCACCGCCGTCTCGATGCAGATCCGCTGCATCGACGCGGCCCGCGAAGCGGCGCGGCTGGCGGCCCGCGGCGACGACGCCAACGCGCAGGGCGTCGCACGGCGCATCGCTCCACCTGATGCAGCGGTGCAACTGCGTCGCGACGGCGAATTCACCGTCGCGCGCGTCACCGCCGATTCGCCACTGCTGCCGGGTGTCACGATCGCGGCTGAAGCGGTGTCGATGGCCGAACCGACGGGCACGTGAGAACGGGTCGGCAAGCATCGTCGCCGCGGCCATGATCGCGGTGCTGCTCGCTGTCAGCGTCGGTGCGCTGCAGATCGGTTCGGCAGTGACCGCCCGCCATCGCGCACAAGCCGCGGCTGACATGGCCGCATTGGCGGCGGCCACCGCGATGCCCGCCGGCGTCCCTGTCGCATGCGAGAAGGCTTCTGCGGTCGCACGGTTCATGGGTACGTCGGTGAGCGGGTGCAGCGCCGAGGGGCTCGACGTCCTCGTCGCGGTCGAGGCACGCACGATGTTGACCGCGTGGAAGTTCGGTTCCGCACGTGCCATCGCACGCGCCGGACCTGTCGGCGCGTTACAAGTCCTTCGGAATTCGTCGCGCGAACGCTGATTCGCATCAGCAAACGAATATTCGCTACGCAACGGAGCTTGCGCATATCCTTCGGAGGCGGTACTTTTCGCGTTCATCCGAGCAATCGGATCGTGAAACGGAATGCGTAGTCATTGCGTTCACCGCGTCTTGTCGTATGGCATGACGGCTGTCTTCAGCAGTGAGGAGAGCGTCTCACCGGCTGACATGAAGTCAACCCGTGGAGACGACTGTCGAGGGGTCGGTCGTCATCGGCGGGTGGGTCGGGGGGCCCGCGCGGTCAATTCGGTCAGCACCAGCCGAAGCACCCGTACCGCGGCCTTCTTGTCGAGCGGGTCATTTCCGTTGCCGCACTTGGGTGATTGCACACACGACGGACAACCTTCCGGGCATTCGCATGCGTCGATGGCGTCGGCCGTGGCCGACAGCCATGTCGCCGCCTGACGAAAGCCCCGCTCGGCGAATCCGGCGCCGCCCGGATGCCCGTCGTACACGAACACCGTGGGCAACCCAGTGTCCGGGCCGACGGCGATCGACAGCCCGCCGATGTCGCCGCGATCGCAACTGGCCACCAGAGGCAGCAGCCCTATCGCGGCGTGTTCGGCGGCGTGCAGCGCCCCCGGAACCTGCATCCACTCGATGCCGTTGCGCTCCAATGCTTCTGGCGTGACGGTGTACATCACGGCCACGGTTTCCAAGGTGCGCGCAGGCATGTCGAGGTCGACGAAGTCGATCACCTCGCCGGCGGCGGTGCGGCGCAGATAACCGATCACCTGGTTGGTCACGGTGACCGGCACGAGCCCAAGCGTGACGTCCCCGAACGTCGACCGTTCGCCCTCGCCGGTGACGGTGATGTCGGTGACCTCGCGCGCGTATGTCGCGTAGCCGGGGTCCTCGGCGTGGACGAGTGCGATGCCCTCGGTGAAGTCCAGCGTGTCGACGACGTAGGTCTCGCCCTGATGCAGATACACCGCGCCGGGATGCACCGACAACGCCGCGCGGCCCGCCTCGACGCCGCCGAGCAGCCGGCCTGTATCGGCCTCCAGGATCGCGATCTGCTCGCCGCTGGCACCGCGGATGTTCACTGCCGGGTGCGGGTCGACACCCGGCGCAGCGAAATAGCCGCTGCCGCGCCGTCGCAACAGACCGTCGTCCACCAACGTGTCCGCGACGGTCGCCGCGCCCCACGCCCGCACCTCCGCTTCGGTCAGCGGCAGTTCGGTTGCGGCGCAGAGTAATTGAGGTCCGACCACATACGGGTTGGACGGGTCGATCACCACCATCTCGATCGGCTTGTCGAGCAACGCCTCCGGGTGGTGTACCAGGTAGGTGTCCAGCGGATCGTCACGCGCGATCAGCACCACCAGTGCGCTTTGCCCCCGTCGCCCCGACCGTCCTGCCTGCTGCCAGAACGACGTGACGCTGCCCGGAAAGCCGGCCAGCACCACCGCGTCCAGTCCGGCGATGTCCACACCGAGTTCCAGTGCGTTGGTGGTGGCCAGTCCGACGAGTTCTCCTGTCGCGAGCGCGCGTTCGAGTGCGCGTCGATCTTCGGCAAGATAGCCGGCGCGGTAAGACGCGACCCGGTGCACCATTTGCGGCGCGGTGTCGGCCAGTCGAGCGCGTGCGGCGAGCGCGGTGAGTTCCGCGCCGCGGCGTGACCGCACGAAGGTGAGCGTGCGCGCGCCTTCTGCCACCAGGTCGGCCATCACACGGGCGGCCTCCGCCCCGGCTGAGCGGCGCACGGGCGCTCCGTGCTCGCCGGTGACATCGGTGCGAAGCGCCGGCTCCCACAACGCGACCGTCCTTGCACCGTGGGGAGATTCGTCGTCGGTGACCTCCTCGACGGGTGCACCGATCAACTGTGCCGCCGTCGCCCCCGGCGACGCGGTGGTGGCGCTGGCGAACACGACGGTCGGTGTCGCGGTGTACCGGCCGCACAACCGCAGCAGCCGGCGCAGCACCAACGCCACGTGTGAGCCGAAAATGCCGCGGTAGTAATGGCATTCGTCGACGACGATGAACTTGAGGTTTCGCAAGAAAACCGCCCAGCGGGCATGGTTGCGCAGCATCGCCAGATGGATCATGTCGGGATTGGAGAACACCCACCGGGATTGCTCTCGCGCGAACCGGCGCACTTCGGCGGGGCTGTCGCCGTCGAACGAGGCCAGCGCGACGTCGGCGAGGCGGCCGACGGCCTCGGTGAGTGACGTCGCGGTTCGCAGTTGGTCATGACCCAACGCCTTGGTGGGCGACAGATACAGCGCGCGGGCCCGACGGTCGTCAGCCAGCGCGCACATGATCGGCAGTTGGTAGGCCAACGATTTGCCGGACGCGGTTCCGGTGCTGATCACCACATGCCGGCCCTGGTGTGCCAGCGTCGCGGCGCGGGCCTGATGCGCCCACGGCGCACTCACCCCGCGAGCGACGAACGCGCCGATCACGTCGTCGGCGGCCCAATCCGGCCAAGCCACAGGTGCACCTGCGTTGGCGGGTAATTCGGCGACGTGCCGCAGCGGTTGCTCATGTGGGTCGGTGCCGGCGAGCGCACTGTTGAGTAGCTCACGGCCGAAACTGGCCATCGCTTCCTCCGATTCGCTCGTTGACGCTGCCGTCGAAATGAATTCTTCACGACGCTGGGCGGCCAAGACTGTCGCATTCGCGGCGAACGTGATTGACTAACCACGGTCGCAGCTTCTGTGTTCGTGTGTTTGCACTCGCAGGATCGACGTTGCGATCGCAGTTCCTGCGAGGACGAAAGGCCGGTTTCACACCGGTGGCACCACGAAGGACGGCGGTCGGAACAGGCCCGGTGTATCGAAAGACGGTGCACCGCAACGCTGTACAGAGAAGGAAGTAAGCAGGAAATGCCACAGGGAACTGTGAAGTGGTTCAACGCCGAAAAGGGCTTCGGCTTCATCGCGCCGGAGGACGGCTCTGCTGACGTGTTCGTCCACTACACGGAGATTCAAGGCAGCGGGTTTCGCACCCTGGAAGAGAACCAACGAGTCGAGTTCGAGGTCGGGCAGAGCCCCAAGGGGCCGCAGGCCACAGGTGTGCGTTCCATCTGAGTAACCGAACTTACGGAACCCCCGCAGTCGTTCGCGACCGCGGGGGTTTTCGTTTCTCTCCCCGCTCTCCCCGCGAACGTGCGTGTCTGCGCCCCGACACGCCGGCAAAACCGCACAAGAGTGCACGCTCGAGCCGCTCGAAGCGGGCTTACTGTCGTGTCGTGAGCCAGCTGTCGTTCTTCTCGGCCGAGTCGGTGCCGCCCGCGGTCACCGACTTGACCGGCGTGCTGGCTGCCCCCGGTCAGGTCGTCGTGGTCGGCACGGGTGCGCGGCTGTCCGTGGTCGTCGATCGGCCGTGGCGAGCGCAGGCACTGGCCGAGATGATCGACGACGCCGGATTGGACGCCGAAATCACCCGCACCGACGAAGACACCCCCCTGGTACGCACAGCGGTCGACCCGCGTCTGCGCGTCATCGCCGACGAGTGGACCCGCGGGGCGGTCAAGACCGTGCCGCGCAACTGGCTGCCAGGGCCCCGTGAACTGCGGGCCTGGGTGCTCGCGGCCGGCAGCCGGGAAGCCGACCGCTACCTGCTGGGCTTGGATCCCCACGCGCCGGACACCCATTCACCACTGGCGTCGGCCCTGATGAGGGTCGGAATCGCGCCGACTCTGATCGGCACCCGCGGAGCCCGCCCGGCGCTGCGGATAAGCGGCCGTCGTCGGCTATCGCGGCTGGTAGAGACCGTGGGGGAACCGCCCGCCGACGTGGAGGCGTTGTCGGAATGGCCCCACGTCTGAGGGGAGTCGACGGGGAAGTCGGTTTGCGCAGGTGCGGTCCGGGGTGTCATCTTGTCAATTGCTGACAGGGCCGCAGGGCGCCGATCGGCAGGAAGAAGTGGAGCAAAAGCGCAGTTGGCTGACGACGGTCGCACCGGCGGCAACGGAAACAAAAAAGTGCGGCGGCTCGTCATTGTCGAGTCGCCGACCAAAGCGCGCAAACTAGCGGGCTACCTCGGGTCCAACTACATCGTCGAGTCGTCCCGCGGCCACATCCGCGACTTGCCGAGAAACGCCGCCGACGTGCCGGCCAAGTACAAATCCGAGCCGTGGGCGCGGCTGGGCGTCAACGTCGAGCACAATTTCGAGCCGCTGTACATCATCAGCCCGGACAAGAAGAGCACGGTCAGCGAGCTCAAGAGCAAGCTCAAAGACGTCGACGAGCTCTACCTGGCCACTGACGGCGACCGCGAGGGTGAGGCCATCGCCTGGCACCTGCTCGAGACCCTCAAGCCACGCATTCCCGTGAAGCGGATGGTCTTCCACGAGATCACCGAACCGGCCATCCGCGCGGCCGCCGAGCACCCGCGGGATCTGGACAACGACCTGGTCGACGCGCAGGAGACCCGCCGCATCCTGGACCGGCTGTACGGCTACGAGGTCAGCCCGGTGCTGTGGAAGAAGGTCGCGCCCAAGCTGTCAGCGGGCCGCGTGCAGTCGGTGGCCACGCGGATCATCGTCCAGCGCGAACGCGACCGGATGGCATTCCGCAGCGCCAGCTACTGGGACGTCGTCGCCGAGCTGGATGCAGGCGCCGAGGCCACCCCGCGCACGTTCAGCGCCCGGCTGGTCAACGTCGACGACCGCCGCGTCGCCGCCGGCCGTGACTTCGACTCCCTGGGTCAGCTGCGCAACGACGACGTGCTGGTGCTCGACGCCGAGCAGGCACAGTCGCTGGCGCGGGGCTTGCGTGGCGCGGAGCTGACGGTCTCGTCGGTCGAGCAGAAGCCCTATACGCGCAGGCCCTACGCGCCGTTCATGACGTCGACGCTGCAGCAGGAGGCGGCCCGCAAGCTGCGGTTCAGCTCGGAGCGCACGATGAGCGTCGCCCAGCGGCTGTACGAGAACGGCTACATCACCTATATGCGTACCGACTCGACCACGCTGTCGCAGTCGGCTATCGACGCGGCGCGCCGCCAGGCCCGCGAACTGTACGGCGACGAGTACGTCCACCCCAGCCCGCGCCAGTACAACCGCAAGGTCAAGAACGCGCAGGAGGCCCACGAGGCGATCCGGCCCGCCGGTGACTCGTTCGCTACCCCGGGTCAGCTGCACGGTGTGCTCGACAACGACGAGTTCCGGCTCTACGAGCTGATCTGGCAGCGCACGGTGGCTTCGCAGATGGCCGACGCGCGCGGCACCACGCTGAGCCTGCGCATCACCGGCGCGGCCGACGACGGCCGGCGCGTCGTCTTCACCGCCAGCGGCCGCACGATCACCTTCCCGGGCTTCCTGGCCGCCTACGTCGAGAGCATCGACGAACTGGCCGGCGGAGAGGCCGACGACGCGGAGAGTCGCCTGCCGCAGCTGGTGCAGGGCCAGCGCGTCACCGCCAACGAGCTGACCGCCGACGGGCACACCACCAACCCGCCGCCGCGCTACACCGAGGCGTCGCTGATCAAGGCGCTCGAAGACCTCGGCATCGGCCGGCCGTCGACGTACTCGTCGATCATCAAGACCATCCAGGACCGCGGCTACGTCCAGAAGAAGGGCAGCGCGTTGGTGCCGTCGTGGGTGGCGTTCGCGGTGACGGGTCTGCTGGAGCAGCACTTCGGCCGGCTCGTCGACTACGACTTCACGGCCGCGATGGAAGACGAGCTCGACGAGATCGCCAACGGCCAAGAGCAGCGCACCACCTGGCTGAGCAACTTCTACTTCGGCGGCGAGCACGGTGTGCCGGAGTCGATTGCCCGCGCCGGCGGGCTCAAGAAGCTGGTCGGTGTCAATCTCGAGGGCATCGACGCACGAGAAGTCAACTCCATCAAGCTTTTTGACGACGAGCAGGGCCGCCCGATCTATGTGCGGGTGGGTAAGAATGGCCCCTATTTGGAGCGCATGGTCGAAGGCCCCGACGGGGAGCCGACACCGCAGCGGGCCAACCTGTCCGATGCGATCACGCCCGACGAGCTGACGTTGGAGCTGGCCGAAAAGCTCTTCGCGACACCGCAAGAGGGTCGCTCGCTGGGTGTGGACCCGCAGACCGGGCACGAGATCGTCGCCAAGGACGGCCGGTACGGGCCGTACGTCACCGAGGTGCTGCCACCGTCCGACGACGACGACGACGGCGACGGCGCCACTGCGAAGTCCCGGAAGAAGCCGACCGGTCCCAAGCCGCGTACCGCGTCGCTGTTGCGGTCGATGGATCTGGAGACGGTCACCCTCGAGGATGCGCTGAAGCTGCTGTCGCTGCCGCGGGTGGTGGGCGTCGACCCGTCGACCGGTGAGGAGATCACCGCTCAGAACGGTCGCTATGGGCCATACCTCAAGCGTGGCAACGACTCTCGCTCGCTGGCCTCTGAAGAGCAGCTGTTTACCATCACGCTCGACGAGGCGTTGAAGATCTATGCAGAGCCGAAACGCCGTGGGCGACAAGCAGCTTCGCTGCCGCCACTGCGTGAGCTCGGTAACGATCCGGCGACGGGCAAGCCGATGGTGATCAAGGACGGGCGGTTCGGACCGTACGTGACCGACGGTGAGACGAACGCCAGCCTGCGCAAGGGTGACGACGTGTTGACGATCACCGACGAGCGCGCCGCCGAGCTGCTCGCCGAGCGCCGCGCGCGCGGGCCGGTGAAGCGCAAGGCCACCCGTAAGAGCGCCGCCAAGAAGGGCGCCCGCAAGTCAGCTGCCAAGAAGGCCTAGCCGGCCCCGCGCCGGCCCCGCGCCGCGCCAGCGCCAGGCTTTCTCGCACGTTTCCGCGGTAGTTGCCGTCTCGGCCGCGCTTACACCTTGGACGGCACGTTGAGCTTGACCGGGCGGGCCAGCTGCGTCGGCGCCGTCCGCCCGCGAAGTTCGACGATCTCACCGACGTCCCAGCACAGCGCCTCGGAGTCCAGTGCTCCGCTCACTGCGATCGCAGACGCAAGCACGTGGCCCTCCTCGAGCTTGGCGAGCTCGGTGAGCCGGGCGGCTTCGTTGACCGGGTCGCCGATGACCGTGTACTCGAAGCGGGCCTGCGCGCCGATGTGCCCGGCGATCGCGCGGCCGGCGGACACCCCGATGCCGAATTCGTTGGCGCCCAGCACTTTTATCAGTTCGTCGTGCAATGACCGCGCGGCGGCCAGCGCCGCTCCGTAGGCGTCCGGGTGCTCAAGGGGCGCGCCGAAGATCGCCAGCGCCGCGTCGCCCTGGAACTTGTTGACGAAGCCGCCGTGGCGGTTGACCGTCTCGACGACGATGCGGAAGAACTCGTTGAGCAGGCCGACGACCTCGGCGGGCGGACGGGTGGCCGCCAGCTGCGTGGAGCCGACCAGATCGACGAACAACACTGCGACGTCACGCTCTTCGCCGCCGAGTTCGGGGCGGCTCTCCAAGGCGCGGCGGGCGACGTCCTCGCCGACGTAGCGGCCGAACAGATCGCGCAGTCGCTGCCGCTCGGACAGGTCGCGGACCATGTCGTTGAATCCGGCCTGCAACAGGCCGAGTTCGCTGGCGTCATAAATCTGGACGTGGGCGTTGTAGTTGCCGCGCTGCACCTCGCCGAGCGCCCAGCGCAGCTGGCGCAGCGGGTCGGCGATGGACATCGCGGTGAGGACGGTGCCCGCCAGCCCGATCACCAGCGCGGCGACCGCGAGCAGCAGGATCGGCATGAACAGTTCGTCGGCGGATGCGTGCAGGATCGACAGCTTGGTCGCCACAATCGCCGCGATGATGGCGATGATCGGCACCGCGGTGGACAGCACCCACGTCAGCAGAGTGCGCAGGATCACGCCCGGAGCGTGGATCTGCTCCGGCACGCCCTGTCGCAGCGCCGCCACGGCGACCGGCCGCAGCACCCGCTCGGCTTGCAGGTAGCCGATGATCGACGTTGCCGTGGCGCCCAGCGCGGTGGCGACGGCCACCACCGGCGCGGAGTGGCTGGCGACCGGCCAGATCGCGATCATGAAGATCGTGCCGCCCAGGCACCAGTTGATCGCGCTGATGACCGACCGATAGAACGGCATTTTCAGCGCACGGGTACGTGCCTGCTCGGTGGCGACGGGATCGGCTTCGGACAACCGCCCGTCGCGGTCGCGACGCTGCCAGCGGAACACCGGCATGAGCAGCCGCAGGCTGATCAGCGATCCAAATGTGAAGGCCAGGAACAGAACTGCCGCGAACAACGCCAGATTCGCTTGCGGCAGATCCTGAATCACCACGCGGTCTTCGGGAGGCAGCCCGAATCGCAGGAATCCCAACACAAACAGCGCGCCGATGATGTCGGCTTGAAGCATTCCGAGGGTGAACACCGGCCAGGGGGTACGGATCACCCACCGAGCGAATGCCCTGATCCGCCCGATTGTCCTGGCCGTCTTTCCCACAGAACTACCGTATCGGTCCCAGCAGGCAGGGAATAGCGCTAGCTCGCCGGTCGTGTCGGCGCGTGTCACTAGGGTTGGCGGTGATGAGCGGCGTTTTTTCGCGATTGGTGGGTCAGGGGCCGGTCGAGGCCGAGCTGATCGCCGCCGCGCGCGCGGCACGCGGTGATTCGGCTCACAGCGCGTCGAGCACCGGGACCATGACCCACGCGTGGCTGATCACCGGTCCGCCGGGTTCGGGCCGGTCCATCGCGGCGCTGTGCTTTGCTGCGGCGCTGCAGTGCACCTCGGACGGCGAACCCGGGTGCGGCCAGTGCAAGGCCTGTGTCACCACCATGGCCGGCACGCACGCCGACGTCCGCCGGATCGTGCCGGAAGGGCTTTCCATCGGCGTCGACGAGATGCGCTCGATCGTGCAGATCGCCTCGCGGCGGCCGAGTACGGGGCGCTGGCAGGTGGTGGTGATCGAAGACGCCGACCGGCTCACCGAAGGGGCGGCGAACGCGCTGCTGAAGGTGGTCGAGGAGCCGCCGCCCTCGACCGTCTTCCTGCTTTGCGCGCCGTCGGTCGATCCGGAGGACATCGCGATCACGCTGCGGTCGCGCTGCCGGCATGTGGCGCTGCTGACACCGAGCGTCGACGCGATCGCGCAGGTGCTCGTCGACACCGACAGGCTGTCCGTGGAAGAGGCGCGGTGGGCGGCTTCCGTGAGCGGCGGCCATGTGGGCCGCGCTCGGCGGTTGGCGACGGATCCGGCGGCGCGTGAGCGTCGGGAACGGGCACTGGGGCTCGTGCGCGATGCGGTGAAGCCGTCGCGGGCCTTCGCGGCGGCTGAGGAGCTGGTTGCGACGGCCGAGGCCGAGGCACGCGCACTGACCGCCGAGCGTGACGAGACCGAGGCTGAGGAGCTTCGAACGGCGCTCGGCGCAGGAGGCACCGGCAAGGGAACGGCCGCGACGCTGCGGGGCGCCACGGGCGCCATCAGAGATCTGGAGCGGCGCCAGAAGTCTCGGCAGACCCGCGCGTCCCGCGACGCCCTGGACCGGGCATTGATCGACCTCGCGAACTACTTCCGGGATGCGCTGTTGGTGGCAAGCGGCGCCACGCAGGTGCCGGCGAACCACCCCGACATGGCCGAGCGGGTGCGAGCGTTGGCCGACCATGCCCCTCCGGAGCGGCTGCTGCAGTGCATCGAAGCGGTGCTGGCGTGCCGGGAGGCGTTGGCCACCAACGTCAAGCCGAAGTTCGCGGTCGACGGGATGGTCGCTGCGGTGGGGCAGGCGCTGCGCGACTGACTTGGGCCGGTCACGGCCGCTGCCGTAGACTCGTGCCGCCCGAAGGGCACGCCACCTTAGCTCAGTCGGCAGAGCGGCTCACTCGTAATGAGCAGGTCAGGAGTTCGATTCTCCTAGGTGGCTCCACTTGTTGGGGGCGAGCGTGCGTGTCTGTGCGGCGACACGCCGGTAACTCCGTACGTCAGCGCCCGCTCAGCCCGTCATGAAGGTGCGACGAATCCCACGGGCCCTGAGGAAATGCACATCGACGTCGCGGCGGTGTTGACACGCACATTGATCGCGTCGCCGGCGCCGGGAAGGCGGACGAACACCCGGTTGAGACCGGGATGAACCGGCACCTTGGTTTCCGGTCCTTCGGACAGCGACATCGTCATCGAGCCTTCAGTGTTGGCGAGGTAGTTGATCTCGACTGTCCAATTTTCCGGCAGCAACGGACCGTCGAGCGCCATCCGAATCGGCGCGTCGGTTTGCGCGAAATACCCGCACTGCGGGACTGGGCCGGGGGTGATGGTCCGGACCCAGGTGACTCTGGCGTCGACGACGCGGCCCGCGGAGTCAAGCATCCTGAGTTTGCTTGTGCTGGAGGAGAATTCAGGGCGCTGCTTGAGCAGTGCGAACATGTGGCTGGCCAGGTTTTCCGGCCATGCCACCCGCTGAAGGATGAACGGGTCGACTTCCTGGTCGAGCAGCGGCGCGTCAGATGCCTGTGCCAGAGTGCTTTTCGCGTTCTGGAGATAGAGCTGGACGGGGTTGTCGCGCCAGCTGGTCATGAAGGTGGCGGTGGAGTAGAGGCTGGAGCCGACGAACGCGGCACCGATGCCCGCGACCGCTGTTGTGCGCGTGCGGGATACGTCGAGCCAGGTCGACGTTGCGCGGTTGGGCGCGCAGAATGCGACGGCTGCGCAGAGGGCGATCACGACGACGAGATCGGGGAAATACCTTAGTGTCTGGGCGAGTTCGAGAGCGGTGAAACGGGATGACCGCATGAGGTAGATCGGGACTTGGCAGGCAACGGCGTACCCGGCGACGACGATCCAGACGGCGACTATGCGTTGCTTGCGGATCAGCGAGATTGCGAGAACCGCGGCAAGCGCTAGCCAACCGATCGCCATGACGACTGTCGACGGTGTGGCCCATGGCGAGGCCGGTGCCCAGCGTGCCCATGACCAGGGGCCGCCGACCAGGCCCGGCACGATGCCGTGAGTGATGGAGCGGCGCAAGAGATCCCACGTCATACGTAGGTCGGAGCTCCAGCGCTGTTGGTCCACGACGACGAGGTAGAGCACTACCCAGACAGCGGTCAGCGCGAGACTGCCTATCCACAAGCGTTTGCCGCTTTGCCACACGGTGCGGACGGGCGTTCGACCGCCGGTGACGTGCACCAGGAGGGCAGTGACCGTGAAGGCGACGAACGGGATGACAGCCGCCTTTTCGAAGAACAGCAAGCCGCCCAGGTAAGCGAGCAGGGCGGTGACGGCGTAGCGCTGATTGCCGGTCCGGACGAGAAGGATGGCGTCTGCGCATGCCCATGCCATGGCCCCGAGCATCGGAAGGGAATTGAGTGCGGCGGCCCACCACGCGTAGCCCGGGACGGCGAGAGGGCAGAACAGCGCGAACGTGAGCGGAATGAGTAGCACGGGGCGCCAGCCGAGGATGACGTGCAGGGCGCGTAGGAGGGCAAGGGAAGCGAGCAGTTGCAGGACGACGAGGCTGATCGCCGGGCCGGTCCAGTTCAGGGGCGCCAAGCGGGTGATGACGCCGGCGACCAAGAACGCGGCGGGCATGACGTGGCCGTCGTGGTCGTCGAACAGGTAGGACGGCGAGAGGATGTTCTGCGTGCCCGCGCGGCCGATGAGGATGAGGTCGTCCCAGTAGAAGTAGCCGCGGAAGGCCAGAACGGCCCGGACTGCGAGTTGTGCCGCAATCAAGAGCCCGGCGGTGACGGCGACCCAGGGAATGCGG
Organism: Mycobacterium sp. NGS39; assembly: GCF_059812765.1. Lineage (NCBI taxonomy): Bacteria > Bacillati > Actinomycetota > Actinomycetes > Mycobacteriales > Mycobacteriaceae > Mycobacterium > Mycobacterium sp. NGS39. Next base: position 82,203 of record NZ_JCALDH010000016.1, read on the forward strand.
GCCGTGCGGACTGCCATGGGTCCTTTCATCGCGGGGCATGCAGACTTCCTCGACTGTACGAGCCTCGTGGGACCAGTCTCGTTTGGTGATAGGGGCGGCCAAGGGCGCCGCTTAGGCTGACGAAATGCAAGAGAATCCGCCGGGCGCGGGCTACGGGCCTTACCAGATGCCTCCGCAAGCTGGAGGTGCCAGCGCGCCATCTATTCCGCCGCCGGGTCAATACCCGCCGCTCCCGAAACGCACTTCTCGCCTCAGCCTCGTCTTGGCGGTAATCGCCGTACTGCTGTCGGGCACAGCGCTGGCGATTTCCCTGGTTCGGAAACCGGAGGCGTCGTCGTCGCCGCCACCTGCGCCGGCGCCGCCAGCGGTGCCTGCGCAGCAAGTTTTCGTTGACGACGCTGATCGTGCGCTGTGTCAGGCGATAACTCCGTTGATGAACGGTGTGATTGAGCAGAATAGGCAATTCGCTAAATTGGCGCCAGGCTCGCCAGAGCAGGGTGCCGCCATACAGCAATACAAGAATTATATTGAGAATTGGGCCAAGCAGATCCAAGGCCTACTCAATGCGCATGCCGAACCACCGAGATATCTCACCAGGACGCTACAAGCGTTTATCGATGACAAACTCCTGTATGTGGAAATGGTACAACCCGGCTATGTCGATGCGTTCGATAGAGATACGTGGGCGCAATCGTCAATAGACATCGGCGGCCCGCTCGGGACTTGCAGGAATTTGGGAATAATCTGGAGATGATTGGTTAATTCTGACGCACCCTGGTCAGAAGTGTCGGAATCACAATCGTTCGAAGGCGCGCGCATCCAGTGCTGCGGCTGACGACGTAGAACGTGTTCTGAATCGGCTCCCCTCCCTCGACCAAGGGCAGGCTGCGCCAGGATGGTTGGTTGACCTCGATGTCTACACACAATCTGTGCTGCCACCGCGCCTGATGCCATGCCCCACGGGGGTGGAAGTAGCCGCGGGAAGCCAGGACGGCCCGGACGGTGAGCTGAGCCGCGATCAGAAGCCCGGTGGTAATGGCGACCCGGGGCACGCGCGCCACGCGGACTGCCATGGGTGCTTTCGTCGCCGTGCAAGCAGACTTCCTCGACTGGACGAGTCGGAAGTCGCCGGGGTTGTTTGGTGGTACGGGGCCGCATGTGGGCCGCTTAAGCTAGCGAAATGGATGGAAACTCACCGGAAATGGGCTATGGGCCGCACCAGATGTCGCAGCAGTTTGGTGGGCACGTCACGCCGTCAGCGCCTATGTCTGCCGCGCCTTACTCATCGCCGCCGAGGCGCACTTCTTGGCTAGGTGTTGTCGTAGGTGCAATCGCTGTAGCACTGGCAGCTGCGGCGTTAGTGGTATCGCTCGTACGCAAACCGGAGGTTTCATCGTCGCCCCGACCTGCGCCGCCGCCACCAGCGGCGCCTGCCCAGCAAGTCTTCGTTGACGACGCTGATCGCGCGCTCTGTCAGGCGATCGCTCCTCTCATGACGGAGAGCAACTCAAAGGCTAAAGAGTTTTCCGCGCTTGCGCCTGATTCGCCGGAACGGCGAGCGGCTGTACTAACATATCGGAACTTTACTGAAATGTGGGCTTCCCGAATTCAACCTATATTGAACGCACATTCTGAACCGCCGAGGTTTTCAACACGATCGCTACAGCGATTTATCGATGACAGTCTGTTGTATACGGCTTTAGACGTGTTGAGCGATCCGCAAGCCCCCAAGACGTGGGACCTGTCACTAAGTGACTATGCAGGACCACGGTCAGTTTGTTACAGGCTAGGCATCAATTGGTAGCGGTGAGTGACACTCTGATTCCAAGCCTATAGGCGAATTCGCTGAGGAGGTGCTGTGAGTGTTGACTGGCGATCTCCATACCGCGGCCGTGCGGACTGCCCTGGCTCCTTTCGTCTCGCGGCATGCAGACTTCCTCGACTGGACGAGTCGGAAGTCGCCGGGGTTGTTTGGTGGTACGGGGCCGCGTGCGGGCCGCTTAAGCTAGCGAAATGCATGGAAAATCACCGGAAATGGGCTATGGGCCGCACCAGATGTCGCAGCATTTTGGCGGGCACGTCACGCCGTCAGCGCCTATGTCTGCCGCGCCTTACTCACCGCCGCCGAGGCGCACTTCTTGGCTGGCTGTTGTCTTGGGTGCAATCGCTGTAGCACTGGCAGCTGCGGCGTTAGTGGTATCGCTCGTACGCAAACCGGAGGTTTCATCGTCGCCCCCACCTGCGCCGCCGCCACCAGCGGCGCCTGCTCAGCAGCTCTTCGTTGCGGACGCCGACCGAGCACTGTGCCAAGCGATTCGGCCGCTAATGAGAGAAATAGGAGACCAGAATCGAGCGTTCGCCAAACTGGCGCCTGGCTCGCCGGAGCAGGGATCCGCAATTCCAGGCTATCGCGCATTCATTGAAGATTGGACGAAGCGAACGCAAGCAATACTCAATC
>NZ_JCALDH010000017.1:0-53509 GCF_059812765.1 Mycobacterium sp. NGS39
TCGCACCCAGTCCGAAGCCGCCTAACAAACCGCCGCCGATGCTTCCTGCCGTCGTGGCCAACGTTTCGCCGGCTGGCGCGCCGTTGTAGATATCGTCGAGCGCCAACCCGATCGAGATGAGGTCGCCCGCTGTCCCCAGCCGCTTACCTTTTCATGACCTCGATATCGGCAGGATCGGAAATTTGGAGATTGTGCCGTCCGAAGCTCTCCGCGGCAGCGGCCCGTTCCAAGCCCTCACCTGCCGGGCCGGCGAGCGTGCCGGCACCCTTCGCCAGTTGCTGCCATGTGATCCCCCGAGATAGTTGACCCACCGCTGATACCGCACCCCTCGGCGACATGCCTTGTCGCTCCAGTTCTTGGAGCACTTTCCGGGTGGCCATGATCTTGGCCTGTTGTTCGGAACTGTCGAGTAACCACGTCGCCTCGTCTGGTGTCCTACCGCGAACATTCATCTCCGGAAAGCCGCGTTCCAGGTTTCGTTGCCAGTCCAGGCGCATCTTCGCCCGAGTGAAGGCATCTTGACCGAGGATGGGATCCACCGCTGTGGGTTGGCCGCGCCGAACGACGTTGAAGTCCTCGAGACGTTCTCCGGCAAGCAGTCGTGATGTCCCATTGGCGTTGGGATCGTTGACGGTCGCATAGTCACGCAGCCGAGCCCCGGCGTCGCGCACGTCCTGGGTATCTGGACCTCCTCTGCTGACCAAAGCCTGATCCGCTGCTCGCTGCGTCTGGTCGTACGTTTGCGCGGCGGCTTGAGCGTCTTCCCAAGGGGTGCGGTTGCCGTCGGCGTCGAGTCCGTCGAGGATCCCGGGATCGTAGCCATCAAGACCGCGAAACTGGTTCATGCCATTGCACAGGGCAGTGGAATAGGTATCGCGGATGGCCTGAACCTTACGTAATGCGTCGGTCGTCACCCGGATGGCATTGTCACGCTGGATCTCGATGTCACTCGATGACGCGGCGCTGGCCAGAATGGCGGCGATCTGAGCGTCGATTCCTAACAGCAGTCCATTGAGGTTTCCGATAACCGGTTTGGCGGATTGCTGCGCCTCCGCCAATGCCGCAGCGATTCCTTCCAGGTCGACGCCGATGTCCGTCAATTGCTGCAGATGCAGGTCCAACTGCTGTGTGGCGCGCTGAACCTCGGCTGAATCATTGATCTGATACCGACCGGGATCGCGATCCCATGCCGCGTCGAACCGGCGTTTCGCTGCGGCGAAGTCGTTCGATGTCTCTTCGGTGCTCCAGCCGGCCTTGTAGAACGCTTCCGCGAGCGCCGCGATCTGCCCCGGTTCGCCCTTTTGCAGAGATTCGTTTACCCGCCATGGGTCACCACCCGAGCCACTGACCAGTTCATCGACAGATAAGTACCTCAGCGCGGGCGGTCCCTCCGCATGGCCCACGGTCAGCTGATGCCGTGGCGCAGGGCTGCGACGGCTCCGGTATTGCCTCCTTCAGCTCTGGCGAAATCGTGTCCGGCTGCCTGTGCCTTCGCGCCGATGTCCGTCAACAATTGGTTGTGCCGACGCATCAGCGAGACGTGCTTGGAGTGATGCGCCTGAATCTTGCGGTGGTATGCCAGCGCCGCGTCGAAGTCACCGAACATGCCCAGGGGGACGGACACTGTCGCGAGTTCATCGGCGCCCAAGGCGATCCGATTCGCGGCGGAATGGGTCGCATTGGCGCCGGCGTGCAGCAGCTCAGGCTCAACCTTCATCGTCGCCCCCTTCATGAGCAGTTGTTTTCATGAACGAGCCTAAGGGCCGATGAGGAGTGCCTCGCGCACCATAAAACACGGTCGCTTGCGCCAAGCGATTGGAACGAGCCCGCGGTCGGCCGGTAAGCTGACCGGCGGTGGCGTGTCCGAGCGGCCTAAGGAGCACGCCTCGAAAGCGTGTGACGGGTAACCCCCGTCCGAGGGTTCAAATCCCTCCGCCACCGCCACAGATTTTCGACATATGGGGACCTGAAGACCACCGCGTCAGTGCGACGGCGGCTTCTTCGTCTGGTGCCTGTTGTTATGCGGCGCTGTAACGGTCTGACTCGTGGCCTGATCGTGTTTGCGGACTGAGCCGACGGGCTTGGTGCGATTGGTCGTCGTCAAGTCAGCGTTCTTGCCGGCGCTGGCGTGGGAGCGCATCACTGGTCGTGCGGCGACAAGAGGCGGTGCCTGTGCAGTGTCGTCGCCCCGGAATGCCTTGTCGCGCTGCGACGTCGGGGTGAAGGCATGGGTGCTAGCCCTGACCGAAAGCGGCGGCTTGATGTTCGCCGCGCTGTTGGTGGTCGCACTCCGTGCCGAGACTGCCGCCGGTGTGATCGGGATGGGTTCGGTGAACGCGCGCTGGACGAAACCGATAGAGTCACTGATCGTCCTGGAGACCGAGGCGCCCACCGCAGACAGCGTTGCCCCGATGTCGCCGGTGTTGCCCAGGGTGGTGAAGAACGCGTCCGCTGCTTGAGTGGCTCCGAGTATCAACCGCTCGGGTGCTTGGAACGTCAATGCCGACGCGATCTCGATCACTCGGACCGCTGCGGCTTCCAACGAGTTGTGCACCGGTGGTGGTGGCATCGTCCCCGGCGGCTGGCGTAGTGCATTGAACAGCCCGGTTCGGGCGGCATTGAGTGCTGGCAGCAGATTCCCCGGGTTCGTGACAGCGGTAGTTCCGACGTCGATGAGTCCGACAACGGCGACCTCGAGGGCGTTCTGTGCACGAGGCAGCACTTTCTCGAGATCGTTGGTGATGATGCCGGTGACCGCGTCGTTGAGCGGCCCGCTCACGGTGGTGTCGCTGAGCGCGGCGGCCTGCAGGAACGGCTCACCGGCCGCGAGCAGCCTCGCCAGGGTCAGCGGAAGGACCGCGAAGTTGGCGGGGACTTGGACAAGGCCCTGGACAATGAACGGGCAAATCAGTGAGCAGTTTTCGACCTGGTTGACCAGGAACTGATTGATCAGCGCGCCCGGCGGCGGAATCGGTTCCGCCGTGACGGCAGCCGAAAGTTCGACGTCCGACCGCGCCATCGGCGAAGCATGAGTTTCCATGGGTAGCGCCGCGGCGGTCACGGCGAGAGCGGTTGCGATTCCGGTGCTGATCCGAACGAGCGCACGGACTGATCTGCGCATGGCCGGCCCCCTAGCTCGACTTGGCCTCCTCTCGTTGCACGACGGCGGCAGGCGATCGGTTCACCGTGGGCTAAATATCGCTCGCCGACTCTGCGTACAGATCGCGAATCTCGTCGGCACGGCGATCTGTACGCAGTCTCGACGACGCGACAGCAGGCCTACTGGGGCGGCGGCTCCACAGGCGGCGGGGCGGGAGGCTCGAGCACGGGAAGATTGATCGGCGGCAGCCCCGGAATCTCCACGACCGCCTGATCCGGCGGCGGAGGCGGCGGCCCTTCCGGCGCCTCCACCGGTGGGCGTTCAGGCGCCCGCTCCACAGGAGGTGGAGCCGGCGCGACCCCGTTGCTGATGTTGATCGTGACGACGGACCCCGGGATCGTCTGACCGCTCGGTGTGGTGCCGACGACCGCGCCGTATGCGGCGTTGCTGTTCACCGGCGTCGGCTGATCGGCCACCTGGAAACCCGCATCCTTCAACCGCTGGCGCGCCGCGTCCAGATTCAATCCCGACACCGGCGGCACTCGTCCGCCCGGCGCGCCGTCAACATACCGGGGATCGGTCGGCGGCAGCTTCACCTCGCCGAAATCGTTGGCAATCGGCTTCATCGCCTCGAACCACGTCCGCGCCGGCTCGCTGCCCCCGTAGAGGTCGCCGCCATAGCACTTGCGCAGCGGAAAGGAACAGATGCCCGACGGCACGTTGGAGTCGTCGAAGATGTACACCGCCGCCGCGTAGTGGTTGGTGAAGCCGACGAATCCCGACGAACGGTGCGACTCGGTGGTGCCGGTCTTGCCGGACATCGGCAGCGTCCAGCCGACGGACCCGGCCGACCCCGCCGCGGTGCCGCCGGGCTGGTCGTCGCGGCTCAGCGCATTGGCGAGCGTGTTGGCCAACCCCTCGGGCACCACCTGCTCGCAGGGCTGAGCGGTCAACGGCACCTCTTTGCCGTGGCGGTCGATGATCTTGTCGATCGGGCTGGGCGGACACCACACCCCGCCCGACGCCAGCGTCGCCGCCACATTGGACAGCTCCAGCGCGTTGAGCTGGAACGGACCCAGCGTGAACGAGCCCATGTTGTGTTCCTTGATGAAGTCGGCCAGGCTCTGGTTGCTCTGCGGGTCATAGGCCCGCGCTGTTCCCGGAGTGGCGTACGACCGCATCCCGAGCCGGACCGCCATGTCGACCGCCCGCGGCACTCCCACCTGCTGAATCAGCTTGGCGAACGCGGTGTTCGGTGAGGTGGCCAACGCCTCGGTCACGTTCATCGAACCGCGGTAGCGCCCGGCGTTGCGCACGCACCAGGTCTCCCGCGGACATCCCGGCGTGTCGCTGCTGCCGAGCCCCTTGGCCTGGAAGAAGCTCGGCACGTCCAGCTGGGTGTTGATCCCCATGCCCATTTCCATTGCGGCCGCAGTGGTGAAGATCTTGTAGATCGACCCGGCGCCGTCGCCGACGAGCGAGAACGGTTGCGGTTGCATGGTCTCGTCCGCGTCGACGTTCAGCCCGTACGTCCGGTTGCTGGCCATCGCCATCACCTGATGCGAATTCTTGCCGGGCCGGATCACGCTCATCACGTTCGCCACCCCGTCGAGCGTCGGGCGTGCGACGTTGTCGACCGCCTGCTTCACCGACGCCTGCACTTTGGGATCCAGCGAGGTGCGGATCAGATAACCGCCGCGCGCCACCTGCTCGCGGCTGATACCGGCCCTGGCCAGGTACTCCAAGACATAGTCACAGAAGAACGCCCGGTCGCCGGCCGCGATGCAGCCACCCGGCAGCTGCTTCGGCCGTGGCAGCACACCTAGCGGCTGGGCCTTGGCCGCACGCAACGCGTCCGCCTGGGCCGGGAAGTTCTGAATCATGGTGTCCAACACCAGGTTTCGACGCTGCAGCGCCCCGTCGGGGTTGAGGTAGGGATCAAGCGTGCTCGTCGACTTCACCATGCCGGCCAGCAGCGCGGCTTGCTGCCAGTTCAGCTGCGAAGCGTTGACCCCGAAGTACGTCTGCGCCGCGTCCTGCACGCCGTACGCGCCGTTGCCGAACGACACCAGATTCAGGTAGCGGGTGAGGATCTCCGGCTTGGACAGCGTCTTGTCCAGCGTCAGCGCCATCCTGATCTCGCGCAGCTTACGGGCCGGGGTGATCTCCACTGCCGCTCGGCGCTCGGCGTCGGTCTGGGCAGTCACCAGCAGCTGATAGTTCTTCACCAACTGCTGCTCGATTGTCGATCCGCCGCGGGCGTCGATGTCGCCCGACAGATACCCGTGCAGACCGGTCAGCGTGCCCTGCCAGTCCACGCCGCTGTGCTCGGGGAACCGCTTGTCTTCGATCGAGACGATGGCCAGCTTCATCGTGTCGGCGATCTGCTCGGTCGGCACCTCGAAGCGGCGCTGGCTGTAAATCCACGCGATCGTGTTGCCGGCCGTGTCGACCATCGTCGACACCTGCGGAATCTCGCCCTCGATCAGCTGCGCCGACCCGCCGGCCACCACGTCGGACGCCCGGTTGGACAGCAGCCCGATACTGCCCGCCAACGGAAACATCACGCCTGCTGCCAGCACGCCGGCCAGCAGACAGCACCACATCAGTTTGACGACCGTCGCAGGGATCGTCGGGCGCTCCCCCATACCCAGACATTATCCGCGACGCAGCACAGGATTCGATGCACGCCGCCGTTTGGCGTGGTCACGCGCCAGCGGCTAGCCCGACGACGGCAGCTGCTGTGCCAGCTCCCAACCCTTCTGCGCCAGCGCGCGATAGCGGTCACGAAACTCCGACGTGCCGGCGCGCGCGTCGGCGGCGTTGCCGTCCAGCCCACGCCGCCACACGCCCGCCACGATCGACGCCAGCCGGAACAACGAGAACACGATGAACACGTCGAGCGAGGCCGGCACCTCGCGGCCGGCATGCCGGCAGTAGCTCTCGACGAACGCCTGCTGAGTCGGAATGCCGGTGCCGGACAGATCCTCACCGGCCACACCATTGCGGCCGCCGTCGTCGGCGGGCAGGTGGTAGGTCAGGCATGTGTAACCGAGGTCCGCCAGCGGATGGCCGATCGTGGCGAGCTCCCAGTCAAGCACCGCGACCACCCGCGGCTGCGTCGGATGAAGCAGCAAGTTGCCCAGCCGGTAGTCGCCGTGGGCAATGCACGCGGGTCCGTCGTCGGAAGGCAGATGCTGCGGCAGCCATCGCGCCAAGTTGTCCATCGCCGGCATCTCTTCGACCCGGGCGGCCTGCCACTGTCTGGTCCACAGCGCCACTTGGCGTTGCATGTAGCCCTGCGGCTTGCCGAAGCCGTCCAGTCCGACGGCGCGCCAATCGACCCGGTGCAGTGCCGCGAGCACCCGCGCCAGATCCTCGTACACCGCCGCGCGATGTTCGGGTGTGCCATCACGCAACACCCGATCCGGGAAGATCCGACCGGCGACGTAGTCCATCACGAAAAACGTTGTGCCGATGAAACTTTCGTCCTGGCACAGCAACCGCATGCGCGGCACCGGCACCTCGGTGTCGGCCAGCGCCGACATGACGCGGTATTCGCGTTCCACCTCATGGGCTCGTGGCAGCAGCTTTCCCGGCGGCTTCTTGCGCAGTACGAAATCGCCCGCAGAGGTGTGCAGGTGATACGTGGGGTTGCTCTGGCCGCCCTGGAACTGCCGAACCTGCACCGCGCCGTCGAAACCCGGCAACCGGGTACGCAGATAGCGTGACAGCGCGGCCTCGTCGAAACGGTGAGCCGGCAGCACAGGAACGAGTTCCGCGGCACCTTCCATTGACAGAAGACCGTAGTCGCACCGTTAAGGTCAAAGGCATGGGCATGCTCGACCGGCTCAAGACCGCGGCTCGGGAGAAGCTGCAACGAGCGGTGGCCGAGGTCGTCACCGAGAAGCTCGACGACGAACGCGCGCACACGCAGCGATCACAGCAAGATGTGATTGCCGAGGTCCTCGCCGCGATCGAGCGCGTCGACCGTCATCTCGACGACGTCGATGACCACCTCGGTGCCGTCGCGGACCGCATCGACGAGGTGATCCGCCGCCAGAACGAACTGGAATTCCGTGCCCGGCGCGACATCTGGTACGCCGAGGATCTGCGGGTGACCGACGAGACCGCCGCGTTGGTGTTCGAGCACATGCCCAAGGCCGCGGTGTTCTGGCATCCACACGACACGCTGCGGTTCGCGCTCAACGAGATCAAGGGCCCCGGCTTGGCGCTCGAGTTCGGCGTGGCCACCGGCACGACGCTCACCATCATCGCCGACACGGTGAGCCGCGACCGTGCAGTGTTCGGCTTCGACAGCTTCGAAGGGCTGCCCGAGACGTGGCGAACCGGCTTCGCCGCAGGCGAATTCGCGCAAGAGCCGCCCAAGCAGATCCCGGGCGCCACCCTGGTGACCGGGCTGTTTGAAGAGTCGCTGCCGCCGTTTCTCGCCGAGCACGACGAACCCGTCGCGTTCCTGCATCTGGATGCCGACCTGTACTCGTCGACCAAGACCGTGCTCGACCTCCTGGGTGACCGGCTTGCCCCCGACGCAGTGCTGCTGTTCGACGAGTACTTCAACTACCCGGGCTGGCAGCAGCACGAATACCGGGCCTTCGCCGAGTTCATCGCCCGCACCGGGCGCACGTTCGAATACCTCGGCTACACCGGCAACAACGAGCAGGTGGTGGTCCGCCTGCACTAGCGAGCGGTCAGCTGCTGAACAGACGCGACCAGTTCTCTCGGCTGATCAACTCCGGCAGCGCTGCCCGGTACTGCTCTTGCACCGTCGGCGCTTGTGCGCGGAATCGCCGCAGTGCCTTGGCCGCCCGCCGGGTGAGCTTCACCATTTTTCGCTTGTCGCGCCGACGGATTCGCACTCCGGCCTGGGAGGCGTCGGTGACGACGACGTGGTCGAACAGCGATGTGTGCCACCACGTGTTGTCGTCGGACGTGACAGCGACCGGGCCGGGGACGGTGCGCCCCAGCCATTGGTACACCGCACGCTTGGCCAGCACCAGGTTCAGCCTGTCCTTGCGTGGCAGGTAGCCGCGCGGGCGCACCCGTGGCACAGCACCGGTGAGTTCGGTGATCTTGGCCGCCGGATGCATTACGGTCTCGGGGTACTCCGAACGCTCCTGGCGGATCCGCGCCAACGCCCCCGCCCCGCCGTCGCGCAGGATCTCCGGTCCGGCAAGGAAGTCTTCGATCCCGCGAATCACCGTGTGCGCCAACCCATATTGCATGGACACCAGATGTTCGGTGATCTCCCGCGCCAGCCATCGCGCGGTGGTCGGCGCGTCGATGTTGCTGTGCAGCGCATAGGTGATCAGCGCGTTGCGCACCTGGAAGTAGCGGGTGAAGTCGTCGCGGTCCTTCCAGTGGAAGTCCGCGTGCCACACGCCGGCGTTGGGCAGTGTGACGGTGGGGAAGCCGTTAGCCAGAGCGCGCAAGCCGTATTCGATGTCGTCCCATTGGAAGAAGAATGGGATCGGAAGGCCGATCGCCGTGATCACCTCCGACGGGATCAGGCACGACCACCAGGCGTTGTACTCGGCGTCCACGCGCTTTTCCTGCTGGTGTTTGACCATGTCGGAAAAGTGCAGCGAGTTCGGCACCCAGCGGCCCGAGCGGATCTTCACCAGGTCCGTCTCTTCGGCGCTGGTGAGCAGCTTTCGCGGATCCTTCAGCAGCAGCATCTGGGCACCCACGCACGTGGGCGTCGGGGTCAGGTTCGCAAAAGCGTTGAGCCGCAACACCGATTCGGGTTCGCATAGGATGTCGTCGTCCATCAGGATGACGTTGGCGTGGTCGGCGATGCTGGACACCTCGTAGAGACCGCGGGTGAACCCGCCTGCGCCACCAAGATTCGGCTGACGCAGATACACCAGCTTGTCGCCGAGCTGCGCGGCGGCGTCGCTGAACAGCGGCCGGCTCGCGACAGCGTCGGTGCCCTGGTCGGTCACATACACCGCGTCGATGCCGGCCAGCAGCGTCTTGTCCCCGGCTATCGTTGCGACCGTGGCCGCGCATTCGTCGGCCCGGTTGAACGTGCAGATCGCAATCGCGGTCGGGCGGATCGACGGCGGAGCGGGCACCGTCCACTCGAGGTCGGTGATGGTCAGCGGCCCGCCGACGGCCGTGCATTCCATCCACAGCGCGCCGCCGTCGAGGTACTCGTTGAGGCGGGCCGACAGCACCGCGGTGCCGGTGCCGGCCACCTCGGTGGCCGCGACCGTCCGAGCGTTGCCGTGCGCATCCGAGGCCCGCAGCAGCAGCCGCGCCGGGCTGGACGTGTCGAACACCAGCTTCAGCTGGACCTCGGTGACGGTGGTCCAGCGCTGGAAGTAGGCGGCGGGCAGCCGCCCGAAGTAGGTGTTGGTGTCGACGGTCGCGCCTTGCTCGAGGTGCAGTGCGTGGCGTTCGCGACGAGCCTTGCCCTTGACCACCTCCGCGTACAGCTCGTCGGGCACCTTTGGGCTGGGGCCGGCGAACAGGCCGCGGGCCACCACCAGCCGCTCGGGTGCGGCGTGTTCGGTCAGCGCCTGCTTGAGCACATCGGTGCCGCCATGACCCGGCGCGCCCCGTTCGCGCTCGCTCATGCTGCTCCTACGTCGTGACGAGGGCCCGTTCTCACGCGGAAGATCCACATGGACCCGCAAGGAGACTAACAAGTCGGCGGCGTCGTCACCCTCCGCGAAACGGCCCCGGGGCGGCCTGAACCGTCGCACCCTGAACCAAACGGCGCTCCGCTTCGTGGCACCGGCAGGGAGTCGGGGTCGGGAGGGACCGTCATGAACACCGCGTCGAGTAATCCAGAGAACCGCTGCCGAGACGCCGGAACGTACGTCGTCGAGCGGGTCGGCCGCCAAGAGTGGCTGGACCGGCCGAGCTACCGGCTCGAACACCTGCTGACTTTTGCGTTTGCGGCGCTGGGCAGATACCGCGAACGGGTCAGCAATGCGTTGCACGGAACCTGGCTCGGGCACCCGCTGCACCCGGCCCTGACGTCGCTGCCGACGGGTGCGATCGCTACCACCGTCGCAATGGACGCGGCCGGTGTGTTGCCCGCGCGCAGGGCCGCTCTGCGTGACGCGTCGAAGTTTGCGCTGGGCGTCGGGATTCTCGGCAGCCTCGGTGCGGCGGCAACCGGGCTGACGGACTGGCAGCACACCCACGAGCAGTCACGCCGCGTCGGCCTGGTGCACGGCGCCGTGAACGTTGTAGCGACCGGCCTGTACGTGCAGTCGTGGTGCGACCGCCGGCGCGGCCGGCATGTCAAGGGCATCCTCGGCACGGGGGTGGGCTACGGGCTCACGATCGCCAGCGCCTACCTCGGCGCCGCGCTGGTGTACGGCGAGGGTATGGGAGTGGACCGCTCCGGTGCCCGATTGACAGTCGACGGATGGCGGCCCGCGTTGCCGTTGGCGGCGCTCGACGGGCAGCCGCGCCGCGTGCTGGTGGACGGGATCGGGGTGGTGCTGTACCGCGACGACGACCGCGTGCTGGCCGTCGGCGAGAGCTGTCCGCACCTCGGTGCGCCGATGGCCGACGGCTGGATCGACCGCGGCGAGATCGTGTGCCCCTGGCACGGCTCGCGATTCGCCTGCCGGTCCGGGGAGGTGCTGCGAGGACCGGCGACCGCGGCGCTGCCCCGTTACCCGACCCGCGTCCGTGACGGCCTGGTGGAAGTGCGCGGCACGGGTCGCGAGGAGACACCGTGAACGCCTACGACGTGCTGTTCGAACACCACGACGTGTTGCGGGCACTGTGCAAGAGAATCTCCGCGACGCCGCCGGGCTCCGCTGACCGGGAGGCCGCCCTCGACGAACTGCTCATGGAGCTCGACATCCACATGCGCATCGAGGACGACCTCTTTTATCCGGCAGTGTCGGCAGCCAGCAGGCTCGTCGCGATCGCGCACGCCGAGCATCGCCAAGTCTGGGACCAGCTGGTGGTGCTGTTGCGTACCGCGCCCTCGGCACCGGGATACGAAGACGAATGGCAGGCATTCGTCAAGGTGCTCGACGCCCACGCCAACGAAGAGGAGCGCGACCTCTGCCCGCCGCCCGTGGACCTGGAACAAGCTTTCCTGGACCGGCTCGGTGACCAGATGGCCGCGCGCATCGGCCAGTTGCGCGAGTCTCGAATCGAGAAGTTGCACGTGAAAGGGCGCTCGGCGCTGTTGCGTGCGTTGTGACTTACCTGGCCCGCAGTTCCACGCAGCATTCCCCGGCACTGGGCGCCAGCACGGCCTCGACGGTGTCCGTCAGCAGCCCGTCGAGCAGGCCGCCGACGAACGCGTGGTTGAGCCCGCACACCAAGTCACGCCAAGTCGGGCGCGTCCGCAGCGAGCGGATGGAACGGGCAGTTGCGCAACCGGACACGGCGGGCGTCGTCTCGGCCGGGGCTCGAAACCGTAAGCCGCCAAAGCTTTTTCGACGATGCCCAGTGCCCGCTCGACCCCCGAGCCGGCCCGGCCGCAGCTGCTCAAATGTCTTCCCAACGCAGTGCACGCTCGATATCTTGGGAGAAGATCCGGTGACCACTGTCTGGACCAGACGTGGAGGCGGCCATGGGCAGTCACGTGGAAGACGCCAAACGGCCCGTCAGCGCGGCTCTGGCCGGACCGTACGGACATCCCTTCCACCCCATCCTCGTCACCGTCCCGATCGGCGCATGGCTGTGCAGTCTGGTGTTCGATGTCGCCTCGCGGATCGTCGACGAGCCGGGGTTTTTAGCTCAGGGCTCGGAATGGCTGATCGGGATCGGCGTGATCGGTGCCCTTGCCGCGGCGGCCGTCGGCTTTCTCGATCTGTTCGCGATCCCGTCCGGCACGCGCGCGTTTCGCACCGCACTGCTGCACATGACGCTGAACCTGCTGATCGTCGCGGCCTACATCGTGAACTTCGCATGGCGCTACGGCCATGAGGCCGGCGGGCCGGTCGCGGTCGGGTTGGTGGCGTTGTCGGCGGTCAGCTTCGCGGTCCTGGGGGTGTCCGGCTTCCTCGGCGGCAAGCTCGCCTACCACTACGGCGTGCGAGTGGCACGCGAGGCCGATCAAGCCGAGGGGTTCGCGTCATGAACTCGCCACAGCAGGAGTCACAGGAAGGACAACCACGATGGGCATCGCTGCACTGATCGCCTGGATCCTGACCGCAGGGGGCGGCTTCTTCATGCTGGCCAAATGGGTCGGCGGCGGGGGCCATCGGCAGCAAGGCAATTCCCGCTTCCCGCCCGCGCTGATCTTCGGGCATTTCCTGCTGGCCGCAGCGGGCCTCGTGCTCTGGATCGTCTATCTCGCCGTGGACAACGATCGGATCGGCTGGGCGGCTGTGGTGGTCGCCGCGGTGGCCGCGCTGCTCGGATTCGTGATGCTCGCGCGGTGGGTGCCGGTGTACCGCGGCCAGCGCACAGCCGTGGGTGCCGGCGACCGTTCGGCCGACGCGGGGCCGGCCGAACGGTCGTTCCCGGTTCCCGTCGTCGTGGGCCACGGCGCCCTTGCCGTCGTGACGGTGATATTGGCGCTGCTAGCCCTGTCCAACAGCTGAAACCGGCGGCAGCTGGGTCAGGCCTCTTCGAGGTACTCCGGGCAGTACGCCTGCGCCGAGTAGACCATGAACGTCTTGATCTGCTTGGCGGTCAGGTCGCTGTTGGCTGCCAGGGACTTGGCGATCTGCTCCGGTGAGCTGCCTTCGTCGAGCGCGGCGCAGACGTTGTGCGCAACCTTGATGACCTGCGCCGGATTGTCGACGGCGATGCCGGCCTGATCGACGGCGTTGACGAATTGGGTGTCCACCGACCCGGCGTTGGCGGTGCCGGCGGCGACGAGCGCGGTCATGCCCAGGGCGGCGGCGCCCATGGTGGTGGCGGCGACGGACTTGGTGATAAGGCGAGAAAACATTGCAGGGACTCCTTCGTGCTGATGTGGGGTTGCTCTTGCGGGCAACTTCAGAATCAGCACCGGCCCTTGGCGGATCCTCAACGAATTCTTGATGCCGCACCAAGTACCCTGCGCACTGGCACATTGAGGAGGAGCACACACCCATGAGCGCGACGAACGACCGTCAGGCGCTGTCGGAGATCGCCGAGCAGTCGGGATGGCAGCGCAGGAGCGTGGAACGCACCGACTTCTACCGGCGCGGCGTCCGCGAGGTGGAGATCTTGTTCACCGAAGACAACCTCAACGGCGCCTCACTGTACGAAGACCTGCATATGCTGACGCACACCCGCGACCGCGCCACCGTCGAAGGCTGGCTGACGCGCGCCCACTAGGGCTCAGACCGCGGCGGCCAGCGCAGCGAGTGTCTCCGCGGAGGTGTACGTCGGCTGCCACCCGAGGTCTTTCTTGGCCTTCGTGGTGTCCATCACCACCGATGTGCGGGCAACGTGCAGCCACTCGAGCGCCGACGGAATGAACGGCAACCGCGAGATCGCGGCCGACGCAGCTGAGGCCGCCGCTGCCGGTACGCGAACTGGCCTGCCGCCCAATGCTTTTGCGACATCGGACACCGTGATCAGCCCGTCCCCGGCGATGTTGTAGGCCCCCGGCGGCGCCGGAACTGTGGCAGCCAGCGCAATAGCGGCGGCCACGTCGTCGTGGTGGACGAGCTGCAGCGGATATCCGGGGTCGGGGATCACGGGCTTGAGCACCGGCACCGCTTTCGCCAGCGCACGCAACGGCCCGGGCAGGCGCCGCAACGGCATCGCGTCGGCCAGCGCGGGCGCCTTCGGGCCGGCGACGATGCACGGCCGCAGGATGAACACCTCCAGCGACGAGCCGGCGGTGATCTCGGCCAGCGCCGCTTCACACGCGGCCTTCTGTTGCGAGTAGTAGTGCTCCGGGGATCCGCGCGGCGGCACGTCCTCGGTGAGCGGCACCGGGTTGTCGGCGTGGTAGCCGTAGGCCGCGACCGACGACGTGTAGACCAGCCGCCGCGGCCTCTGCGCGGCCACGGTGGCCTCGAAGACGTTGCGGGTGCCCGTCAAGTTGATGCGGGCGCTCTCTTCGCGCGAACCCATGATGATGAACGCCAGATGGATCACCACGTCGGCGTCGGCCACCAACCGGTCGACGGCGGCGCGGTCCAGAATGTCGCCCTGCTGGTAGGCGGTCTTGGTCCAGCCCTGAGCGCCGGGATCGAACGGTCGCCGCGCCATGCCGACGATCTTTTCCACCGCGGGTTCGCGTTCCAGCGCGGTGACAGCGGAGATGCCGATCTCGCCGGTAGGCCCGGTGACGGCCACGGTCAGTCCCACCCGACAAAGCTGCCCGCGAGTCAGCGCGCCGAAACATTGACGAGTCAAACGTCACATCGCCAGGCTTGACCCGGCTACAAAGGGTGGAAAGACCGACGCGTGGAGAGTGTGTGATGCAGCTGATTTCACCAACCGACAACATCTTCCTGCTGGGCGAGTCGCGCGAGCATCCCATGCACGTGGGCGGTCTGCAGCTGTTCGAGCCGCCGCCCGATGCCGGGCCGGACTTCGTGCGCAAGGCGTACGAGGCGATGCTGACGTGCACCGACGTGCAGCCGACCTTCCGCAAGCATCCGGCCTTTTTGGGCGGCATCACCAACGTCGCGTGGTCTTTCGACGACGACGTCGAGCTGGACTACCACCTGCGCCGCTCGGCGTTGCCCGCGCCCGGTCGCGTCCGCGATCTTCTGGAGCTGACGTCGCGCCTGCACGGTACCCTGCTGGACCGGCACCGGCCGCTGTGGGAGGCGCACCTTGTCGAGGGACTCAACGACGGCCGATACGCGCTCTACGTCAAAGTCCATCACTCGCTCATCGACGGGGTGTCCGCACAGCGGCTGATGCAGCGCACGATGACTCCGGATCCCGACGACGACGAGCTGCGGGTGTCGTGGGAGCTCAAGCCGCGTCGCCGCAAGGACTCCGGCGGCCCTCCGAACCCGCTGCAGGCACTCGCCAAGACCGTGGGATCCGTTGCGGCACTTGCTCCTTCGACGTTGAGGCTGGCTCGTGCAGCGTTGCTGGAGCAGCAGCTCACGCTGCCGTTCCAAGCGCCCAAGACGATGTTCAACGTGCGGATCGGCGGTGCGCGCCGCGTCGCCGCGCAGTCGTGGTCACTGGATCGCTTCAAGCGCGTCAAGGCCGCCGCCGGCGGAGTGACCGTCAACGACGTGGTGCTGGCCATGTGCGCAGGGGCGCTGCGCGCCTACCTGCTCGACCAGAACGCGCTGCCGGAGACGCCGCTCGTCGCGATGGTTCCGGTGAGCCTGCGCAGCGAGAACGACGACAGCGGCGGCGGCAACATGGTCGGCACGATCTTGTGCAACCTCGCTACGCATCTCGACGATCCGGCGAAACGCTTGGAAGCCATCCACTCGTCGATGGCCCAGAACAAGAAGGTGTTCACCCAGCTGCCCAAGCTCGAGCAGCTGGCACTGTCGGCGTTCATGAGCGGTGGTGTGGCGCTGGCGATTCTGCCGGGCTTCGTCAGCACGGCACCGCCGCCGTTCAACATCGTGATCTCCAACGTGCCGGGCCCGCGTGAGCCGTTGTACTGGAGGGGCGCACGGCTGGACGGCAACTACCCGCTGTCGATCGCGCTGGACGGGCAGGCGCTCAACATCACGCTCACCAACAACGCCGACAACCTGGACTTCGGGCTGGTGGGCTGCCGCCGCAGCGTGCCGCACCTGCAGCATCTGCTCGGCCATCTGGAGACCGCGTTGAAGGACCTGGAAGTCGCCGCCGGCGTCTAGGCCCAGGCAGCCGCATGCCCAAGAAAAGCGCTGGATTGCTGCCGTACCGGATCCGCGACGACGTCGTCGAGGTACTGATCGGCCATCCCGGCGGGCCGTTCTGGGCCAAGAAGGACGACGGGGCGTGGTCGATCCTCAAGGGCGAGTACGTCGACGGGGAAGACCCGTGGGAAGTGGCGCAGCGCGAGTTCACCGAGGAGACCGGTCTGGCGCCGCCCACGGGCCCGCGCGTCGACTTCGAGCCGATCCGTCAACCCAGCGGAAAAGTGTTGACCGCGTTCGCAATTCAGGGTGACGTCGATGTCACCGACGCGCGCAGCAACACGTTCGAAATCGAATGGCCGAAGGGCTCCGGTCGGATGCGTGAGTTCCCGGAAATCGATCGGGTGCAATGGTTTTCGGTAGGCCAGGCGCGAGCCAAGCTGCTGAAGGGCCACCGCCCGATCCTCGATCGGCTGATGGCACAGCCGGACCTGGCCGGTTGTCGAGAGGCGTAGGCGACGGGCCGACGCAAGCGCCGACGAAAACGGCGGCGCCCCTTGGCAGGAGCGCCGCCGCAGTGTCGGTCTGCTACGGGCAGGTCACTTCCATCGAAAAGTCGTGGTTGGACGGGCCGGCCATCGGATTCGACATGTCAGGCATGCCGACGAGCTTGCCGGAGATCTTGTAGGTCTTGCCGTCCTTGGACGCGCTGGCTTCGCCGCCACCCGGCGTGCCCTTGTTGTATGCGAGTGGCTGACCGTTGAGGACGAGGCCGACCTGCTGCACGTCGGGCTTGTCGCCCTTGGAGACGATTGCGCTGGAGCCGCCTTGAGCCGTGTTGCCGACGCTGATCGAATAGTTGTTGCTGCCAGGGACGTCGGCGCACACGATCGAGCCTTCGACGTTCTGGTCCTTGCCGTCGATGGTGATCTTCGCCTTGCCTGTGCCCGACGATGCCGTCTGGGTCGCATTGCTCGACTTGTTGTCCGAACAGCCTGCCAGCCCTGCCACCACGACGGCCGCACCGCCGACTGCGACCACGAACCCACACTTCACGCTCGTTCTCCTTTTGTCGTCGTGGCCCGTCAAGGGCGGCGGACCATCAGTGAAGCAGTATGGTGTTCGACCTTCCGCCGGTCATGAGATTGGGAAAATAAGCCGCACGCCGTCATCAAAACGAACGCGGCTGACCGCGCCTTCAGCAGTTGGCTTTGAAGTCGAAGGCTGCGGCGGCGCGTTTGGTCGGGTCGGCGATGGTGGCGCCCTCGGCGGTGCCGTTGACCCGGAACGTGGTGCCGATCACCGAGGCCTGCGCCTTGCCGATGGTGTTCTCCCACACGCTGCCGTTGAAATCGCCGACGTTGTTGATCGTGACGGACCGTGCGCTGACGTCGTCACCGGTGTCGATCACTACGCGTACGCCGGATTTGTCGTCGCCCGTCTGGATGGTGTGCATCCAGCCGTCCTGCGTGCACTTCACCGCGTGGGTGGTGCCGGCGGATTTGCCGTTGATGGTGATCTGGGCGGTTGACGGCGGCAGTGAACCGGGCGGCTGAGGGGAGTTGGACGGGGCCGACGAACAGCCAGCGACGCCGGCGACAGCGCAAAACGCGGCTCCGGCTGCGACGACGATTCGGTTCTTCACCGCTCACCTCAATTCCGGTTGACCCACGAACTCGGGCAAATGTATCCGGCGGCCATGCCCGGCAGCGGGCGAAACCCCGGGATTGATTCAATACCAGCGTGACCGAGCAGGGAAGTGGCCTTTTCACGGTCACCGCGTCGCTGCCCGGCCGTCGGGGCCGGTGCGGGGTGATCGACACCCCGCACGGCGACATCCACACCCCGGCGTTCATCGCGGTCGGCACGCAGGCGACGGTCAAGGGCGTGCTGCCCGAAACGATGAAAGAGCTTGGTGCGCAAGCCATTCTGGCCAACGCCTATCATCTGTACCTACAGCCCGGCGCCGACGTGGTCGAAGAGGCCGGCGGCCTGGGCGCATTCATGAACTGGCCGGGGCCCACGTTCACCGACAGCGGCGGATTCCAGGTGCTGTCGCTGGGGGCGGGATTCCGCAAGGTGTTGGCGATGGACGCCGAGCGCGTGCAAGCCGACGACGTGATCGCCGAGGGCAAGGAGCGGCTCGCGGTCGTCGACGACGACGGCGTGACGTTCCGCTCGCACCTCGACGGGTCGACGCACCGGTTCACCCCCGAGCTGTCGATGCGGATCCAGCACCAGCTCGGCGCCGACATCATCTTCGCGTTCGACGAGCTCACCACGCTGGTCAACACCCGCGGCTACCAGGAGCGGTCGGTGCGTCGCACCCACGACTGGGCGGTGCGGTGCCTGGCCGAGCATCGGCGGCTCGGTGGCCGGCAGGCGCTGTTCGGGGTGGTGCAGGGCGCGCAGTACGAAGATCTGCGACGGGCCGCCGCACGCGGGCTCAGCGAAATCGGTTTCGACGGCTACGGGATCGGCGGGGCGCTGGAGAAGCAGAACTTGGCGACGATCATCGGGTGGGTGATCGACGAACTGCCCGAGCACAAGCCGCGGCATCTGCTGGGCATCAGCGAGCCGGACGACTTGTTCGCGGCCGTGGCCGCCGGCGCGGACACCTTCGACTGTGTGTCGCCGTCCCGGGTGGCCCGCAACGCGGCGGTGTACTCGGCTACCGGGCGATTCAACATCACCAACGCGCGCTACCGCCGGGATTTCACACCGATCGACCCCGAATGCGATTGCTACACCTGCGCGCACTACACGCGGGCATATCTGCACCACCTGCACAAGAGCAAGGAGATCCTCGCCGCGACGCTGAGCACCATCCACAACGAGCGGTTCGTGATCCGGCTCGTCGACCAGATGCGCGATGCGATCTACGATGGCCGGTTCGACGACCTGCGCGAGCATGTCCTCGGCCGCTACTACTCGTCCAGAGCTGATTCCGGCGAGTAGATCCACGGCTCGCGAGGCAGTTGCGCCGGATTGAACTGCGCCAGAAGCTGTTCCAGGGTTTCCGACGGCCAGCCGAGCGACGCGGACATCTGGGCGATCGCGCGACCGACGCCGATCTCGGCGAGCGTGACAGCACCGTCACGCTTGGCCAGCCGCTTGCCCTCATGGTTGAGCACCAGCGGGACATGCGCATAGGCGGGTTTCGGGTAGCCCAGCACCGACGCGAGGTAGGCCTGCCGCGGCGACGACGGCAGCAGGTCGTCGCCGCGCACCACCTGATCGACCGCTTGTGCAGCGTCGTCCACCACCACCGCGAGGTTGTAAGCCGGCACCCCGTCGCCGCGCCGCACCACGAAATCGTCGACGACACCGCGATATTCGCCGTGCAGCAGGTCCGCCACGGTGTACTGGCCGACCTCGGCACGCAACCGTAACGCCGGTGGCCGGCCGGTGGCTTCGCGCCGCAAGGCGCGTTGGGCGTCGGTCAACTCACGGCATGTTCCCGGGTAGGCGCCCTGCGGTGCATGCGGTGCGCGGGGAGCGTGCTGGATGTCCCTTCTGCTGCAATAGCATTCGTAGAGCAAGCCACGCTCGGCCAGCCGGGCGATCGCGTTGTCGTAGCGCTGCGGGTGCTGGGTCTGCCACTGCGGCGGCTCGTCCCACGTCAACCCGATCGCGGCGAGGTCGGCAACTTGGCGGCGACCAATGTCAGCGCGGGTGCGGTCGTCGAGGTCGTCGATTCGGATCAGAAACCGCCGGCCCGTCGACCGGGCGAACAGCCACGCCAGCACGGCGGTGCGCAGATTGCCGATGTGCAGGTCGGCCGACGGGCTGGGCGCGAACCGACCTGCACCGCTCACATCTGCGAATCTAGCGACTGCTCAGGGGGCTTCCCACGTGAACCCGTCGGGGTCGGTGAACGGGCCCGCGCCGCTGGCGATGGCGATGCGGTGCGATCCCGTGCCGTCGGCCGACACGCCGGCGGTCTTGGCCAGATTGCGGCGGCTGTAGAGCGCCAGTGTGATGGGTCCGGTCGCGAACTGGACGTACTTGCGGCCGAAGCTCTTCGCCACGTCGAGCCCGTGCTCGACGTAGAACCGTTTGCTCGCGGCGACGTCGTCGACGCCCAGCTGCAGGACGAGATCGTCGATCTGCCTGGTCTGCGCACCGCGGTCCTTCTTCGACGACGACGCCACGGTCCAGATTGTGCCGTCCGGTCCGCACACCGCGCCGCCGTAGCCCCACAGACTCTTCTTGGGTGGCTTCACCTCGGAGGCGCCGGCTTTGAGGGCGGCGTCGATCAGCGCGTCGACGGTCGATGGTTGAGGCACCACGAGCGACAGGGTGAACCCCCGGAAACCGCTTGTTGGCGCGTGCGATTCGCGGGCGCGCACCGGCAGTTCCGGTCCGAAGGCGGCCTTCACGAAGGTCTCGGCGGCGGCGGGGTCGGGGGTCTCGAGAGTGACGAAGTCGATGCCGGTCATCGCGGGCTCCTCTCCCTAAGGTTGTGTTCTCTGTCCACGTTTTCGATATTGAGAGTATAACTCTCAATTTGCGAGCGGTAGTCTCAAGGTGTGGCACGTTCGGAGCGACAAGAGCCATCGCGTGGTCAGCGCGGACAGGCGAGGACCAGGCTGGCGCGAGCCGCCGTCATCAAGGCTGCGCGAACCTTGTTCGTGGAACGGGGCTACGGCGCGACGACGGTCGAGGCCATCAGCGCCCTCTCGGATGTGCCGCAGGCCACCGTGTACCGGCTGTTCTCCTCCAAGCTCGGAATACTCAAGGAGCTTCTCGACGTGTCGATCGCCGGGGACGACGAGCCGGTGTCGTTGCCCGAACGCCCCTCGGTGCGGGCACTGCTGTCCGATCCGGATCCGAAGAGCCGGCTAGCGGGCTTGGTGCAGGTCACCTCCGACATCAACTCGAGGATCGCGCCGATCTACCGCATTCTCGTGGGCGCCGCGAGCTCGGACCCGGATGCCGCGGCCCTGCTCGAGCAGCTCAATCGGCAGCGGCGCGCCGGCCAAGGGCGGATCGCTCGATCGCTGGCTCAAGCCGGCGCGTTGCAGCCAGGCGTGCGGGAGCGCGACGCCGTCGACATCGTCTATGCCCTCATGTCTCCCGAGGTGTACCGACTGATCGTCGTCGACCGGGGGTGGTCCCGGGAGCGGTACGAACGATGGCTCACGCAGACTCTGGTCGACGGTTTACTCGTACCGGGCTGAGCCCGAGGCCCGAATGCGCTGAACAGGTCCGCCGACTTTGACGGCCTAGTCCGACGCTCTGTGGAGCCCCGGAAGGATGTCACCGAGTCCGAATGTGACCGGCTGCTCCAGCTGTGCATAGGTGCACGAGCGAGGGTCTCGGTCGGGCCGCCACCGGTTGAATTGTGCGGTGTGCCTGAATCTTTCGCCTTCCATGTAGTCATAGCGCACCTCGACGACGCGCTCGGGGCGCAGCGGCACGAAAGACAAGTCCTTGCCGGCGTTCCAGCGGGAGCCCTCGTTGCGGCGCGGGGTTCGGTCCCCGGCCATGTGCGCGGCCCAGTTCCACGGATGGTCGTCGAAATCCGTTACTAGTGACTGCAATTCGGCGAACAGCCGTCGGCGTTCGGCCATCGGGAACGCGCCGATCACGCCGACCGACGCCAATGTGCCGTCGTCTTTGTACAGCCCCAGCAGCAGTGAACCGATCGCGTCGGCAC
This sequence comes from Mycobacterium sp. NGS39, assembly GCF_059812765.1. NCBI lineage: Bacteria > Bacillati > Actinomycetota > Actinomycetes > Mycobacteriales > Mycobacteriaceae > Mycobacterium > Mycobacterium sp. NGS39. The sequence goes on from NZ_JCALDH010000017.1 coordinate 21,479, forward strand.
CGGACTTGTGCGGCCGGTATCCGGCGACCACGCAGTCCGCGGTCCGCTGATGCTTGACCTTGAACATCACCCGCTTGTCGGGTTGGTAGGTGATTGTCAGCGGCTTCGCGATGATCCCGTCGAGGCCGGCGCCCTCGAACTCGGCGAACCACCGCTGGGCGGTGGGTAGATCGGTGGTCGCCGGGGTGACGTGAAACGACGAGCCGGCTGCGGCAAGTGCGTCGACCAGTGCCGCGCGGCGCTCGCTGAACGGACGCTCGGTGTAGTCCTGATCGCCGAGGGCCAGCAGGTCGAACGCGATGAAGGAAGCCGGAGTGCGCTCGGCGAGCAGGCGGACCCGCGACGCGGCTGGATGTAACCGCAGCTGCAGCGCCTCGAAATCCAGCCCGTGGGCTGCCGCGATCACGATCTCGCCGTCGATCACGCAGCGCTGCGGCAGCTCGGCCCTTGCCGCCACGACCAGCTCGGGGAAGTACCGCGTCATCGGCCGCTCGTTACGGCTGCCCAATTCCACCTCGTCGCCGTCGCGGAAACAGATCGACCGGAAACCGTCCCATTTCGGTTCATAGGAAGCGCCTTCGGGGATCGACGGCACCGGTTTGGCCAGCATCGGCGAGATCGGCGGCATGACGGGCAGCTGCACCGCCCTATTGTCGGGGACGCGGTGACCGCGCTACCGCGCCGCACCCAGGAACGGAACCGGGGCCGACGGTGCGGCGTTCGCGCCGGCGTCGAACAGTCCCCGCTGGCGCAGAATCGGAACCACCCCTTCGCCGAACCAGAAAAGTTCCTCCAGATGCGGATAACCGGAGAAGATGAACTCGTCGATTCCGATCTCGGCGTACTCGGCGATTCGGTCGGCGACGTCGGCGTGGCTGCCCACGAGCGCAGTGCCGGCCCCGCCGCGGACCAGCCCCACCCCGGCCCATAGATTCGGCGCGACCTCCAGCGTGCGGGCGTCGTGCCAGCTGCCGTTGGCCCGGCTTGCTTCGTGCAGCGCCAGCATCCGTCGCTGCCCCTCGGACTCGCTGCGCGCCAAGCCTTCCTGGGCGGCACGCACGGTGCCTTCGTCCAGTGCGGCCAGCAGCTTGTCGGCCTGCGACCAGGCTTCCTGCGCGGTGTCGCGCGAAATCGTATGCAGCCGAATGCCGAATCGCACCCGGCGTCCCTGCTGGTTAGCAAGCCGGCGGATCCAATTGATCTTGTCCCGTACCGCGGCGGGCGGTTCACCCCATGTCAGATACACGTCGGCGTGCCGTGCGGCGACAGTGCCGGCAGCCGGCGAACTTCCGCCAAAGTACAAGCGCGGCACGGGATCCGGCAGAGTCGGCAACGTAGCGCCCTCGACACGGATGTAGTCGCCGTCGAAGGAGACAGTGTCGCCGGTCCATAGCCGGCGGACCACCTCGAGGAATTCGTCGGCGCGGCGGTAGCGGCCGTCCTTGTCCAGATGGTCGCCGAAGGCGCGCTGTTCGTGCGCTTCACCGCCCACGACCACGTTGAGCAGGATTCGCCCCGGCGCGTGGCGGGCGAACGTCGCGGCCATCTGCGCTGACAGGGTAGGGCTGACCAGCCCTGGCCGGAACGCCACCAAAAACGCCAGTGACGTGGTCTCCCGCGCCAAAAGGGCGGCGGTGACGAACGCATCCTCGCACCAGGCGCCGGTGGGGATCAGCGCCCCCGTGAATCCGAAGCTCTCGGCGGCGCGGACGATCGACGCCAGATAGTCGATCGAGGCGTCGCGGTCACCGTGCGCAAATCCCGCCGGTGACCCGTGGCCACCGCCGATGATCAACCGGCTGTCGCCGTATGTGGGCAGAAACCAATGCAACGTCAACGACATTCGCATCGCCTCAACGAAATTCGGGGCACAGAAGTCACCCCAGAATGATGCCCGCGGCGGTGCCGCCGGTCAGGTGTTGCATTCAGCCGGATCGAAATGCGGGCCAATCCGCGCGGCATCGCTGTGCAATCAGCGGGGCGGCACACTGTCCGCCGCTGTGAAGCATGGGAGTGGATCTCTGATGACCGTCACCGCTACCGCGGTGCCCGACCGGCACGGCACCGTCTCACCGGCCGCGCTGCGTACGGTGCTGGTGTCCAGCCTGGTGGGCACCACCATCGAGTGGTACGACTTCTTCCTGTACGCCACCGCGGCCAGCCTGGTGTTCAACCACGCGTTCTTCCCCGACCAGAGCTCGCTCGTCGGAACGCTGCTGTCGTTCGCGACGTTCGCGGTCGGATTCCTCGTGCGCCCGATCGGCGGCGTGGTGTTCGGTCACATCGGTGACCGCATCGGACGCAAGAAGACTTTGGCGCTGACGATGTTCTTGATGGGTGCCGCGACGGCGCTCATGGGGCTGCTGCCCACTGCAGCGCAGATCGGCGCGGCTGCTCCGATACTGCTGCTGTTGCTGCGGGTGGTACAGGGATTCGCACTCGGTGGTGAGTGGGCCGGGGCCATCCTGCTGGCCGTCGAACACAGTCCGGTCCGGCGGCGCGGCCTGTTCGGAAGTGTGCCGCAGGTAGGCTTGGCGCTCGGACTAGCGCTCGGCACAGGCGCTTTCGCGCTTTTGCAGGTCGCCCTTCCCGACGATGCCTTCATCTCCTACGGGTGGCGCATCGCGTTCTTGTTCAGCGTGGTGCTGGTTGCCTTCGGCATTGTGGTGCGGCTGAAAGCCGCTGAGACACCGGCTTTCGAGAAGATCCGCGACGAGGAATCCCGCGCTGCCGTTCCGGTTCGCGAAGTCTTCAGGCCGCCGGCGCTTCGCGCGACTGTGCTGGGCATGCTTTCACGGTGGGGCGAGGGCGCGGCGTTCAACACCTGGGGAGTGTTCGCGATCTCCTATGCCGCCGCAACCCTGCACTTGCCCAAGGTCTCTGTGCTCACCGCGGTGACCGTGGCCGCGTTGGTGATGGCTGCGCTGCTGCCGATCTCGGGTTTGCTCACCGACCGCTTCGGCCCGAAGGCGGTGTACGCGACCGGCATCGCCGCGTACGGGCTTGCGGTGTTTCCGATCTTCGCGCTGTTCTCAGCAAAGAGCCTGACCGCTTTCACGCTGGGCATGGTCGTGGTGTTCGGCGTCATCCACGCGTGGTTCTACGGTGCGCAGGGCACGCTGTACGCCTCGCTTTTTCCCACCCGCATCCGCTACACCGGACTGTCGACGGTGTACCAGCTCTCGGGTGTCTACTCCTCCGGGCTGACCCCGCTGATCCTGACGGCTTTGATCGCGGCGGCCGGGAACACCCCGTGGCTGGCGTGCGGCTACCTCGTGCTCACCGCGGTCATCAGCGTGGCCGCCACCGCAGCGCTGCGCCCGCGGTTCTTCACCACCCACGGCTGAACGGTTCGCGCGCGCGGCTGATCTCCGGTCCTCGGTGGCCAGCAACGGCGTGGGACGCACGACCCAGTTGAGTGTGCACTAGCGGCGCGGCCTACTCGCACTTTGTCGCCATAGTCGCACAATCAATCGAGGTACCGGCTGGGGGACGTACGCGCTCCAACCCGCTCGATGACTCTGCGGCGGCGCGGCGGTCTAGATCAACGTCAACCCAATGGATGAGGATGGACGTTGTGGACTTACCTGTGCAGCCGCCGCTGGAGCCGATGCTGGCCAAGGCGCAGGCGAGGATTCCCGACGACCGCGGTGTCTGGTCCTACGAACCGAAGTGGGACGGATTCCGGGCGCTGGTGTTCCGCGACGGTGACGAGGTGGTGCTGCAATCCCGCAACGGCAAGGAGTTGGGCCGCTACTTCCCCGAACTCGTCGACGCACTGCGAGACGAAACCGCGCCTAGGTGCGTACTCGACGGCGAAGTCGTCGTGCCGCGGGACGTCGGTGGCCGCATCCGGCTGGACTGGGAGTCGCTGAGCCAGCGCATTCACCCCGCACAGAGTCGCATCGCGATGCTCGCCGAGCAGACACCCGCGCACTTCATCGGATTCGACGCACTCGCCACGGCTGACAGGTCGCTGATGGGCGAACCGTTTCGCGTCCGTCGTCAAGCATTGACCGATCTGATCACCGAAAAGCAGTGGTGTCACGTCACCCGCACCACAGAAGACCCCGAACAAGGCGCGCAGTGGCTCGACACCTTCGAAGGCGCCGGGCTGGACGGGGTGATCGCCAAACGACTCGACGGCCCGTATGTGCCGGGCAAGCGGGAGATGGTAAAGGTCAAGCACGCCCGCGATGCGGACTGTGTGGCGATCGGCTACCGCATCCACAAGAGCGGAGAAGGGATCGGTTCCATTCTGCTCGGACTCTACCGAGACGACGGTGAGCTCCAAATGGTCGGCGGCGCTGCATCTTTCACGGCCAAGGACCGGCTGAAGCTGCTGGCCGACCTCGAACCGCTGCGAATAGGGGACGAGGTACGCGGAGGTGATCCCAGCCGGTGGAACTCCGCTGCCGACAAGCGGTGGATCCCGGTGCGGCCCGAGAAGGTCGCCGAGGTGGCCTACGACCAGATGGAAGGCGAAAGATTCCGCCACGCAGTGCGTTTCGTGCGATGGCGCCCTGACCGCGACCCGCGAAGCTGCACTTTCGACCAGCTCGAGGTGCCGCTGAACTACGACCTCTACGACGTCTTGGAACCGTGATGGCAACCCGCGCAGAAGAACTCGACGTCGACGGCATCAAGGTGCGGCTGACCAATCCGGACAAGGTCTACTTCCCCAAGCTGGGAACCAACGGAACCAAGCGCACGCTGGTCGAGTACTACCTAGCGGTGTCGAAAGGCCCGATGCTCACGGCGCTACGGGACCGGCCCACGCATCTGCAGCGGTTTCCCGACGGCATCGACGGCGAGGAGATCTATCAGAAGCGAGTGCCGCAGCACCATCCCGACTACCTGCAGACCTGCCGGGTGACGTTCCCGTCCGGCAGGACGGCCGACGCGCTGAAGGTAACCCACCCATCGTCGATCGTGTGGGCCGCGCAGATGGGCACGATCACGCTGCATCCGTGGCAGGTGCGCTGCCCCGACACCGAGCACCCCGACGAACTGCGCGTGGACCTCGACCCGCAGCCGGGGACCGGGTTCACCGAGGCCCGCACCATCGCGGTGGACGTGTTGAAGCCGTTGCTCGACGAGCTGGGCTTGGTCGGCTATCCGAAGACCTCCGGCGGTCGGGGGGTGCACGTGTTCCTGCGGATCAAGACCGACTGGGACTTCATCGAGGTGCGCCGGGCCGGTATTGCGCTGGCGCGTGAAATCGAGAGGCGCGCACCTGATTTGGTGACGACGTCATGGTGGAAGGAAGAGCGGGGCAAGCGCGTCTTCGTGGACTTCAACCAGAACGCACGTGACCGCACCTTCGCGTCGGCCTACTCGGTGCGGCGTACTCAGATCGCCACCGTGTCCACGCCGTTGACGTGGGACGAGTTAACCGATGCCGACCCCGACGACTACACCATGGCCACCGTCCCGCAATTGGTTGCGGCACGGGACGACCCGTGGGCCGGCATCGACGCGAACCGCCAGTCGCTGGAACCGCTGCTGGAGATGGTCAAGGCCGACGAGGAACGCGGTCTCGGCGACCTGCCGTACCCGTCGCTGTTCTCCAGGAAGTGGCTATGTGCTGGTGTGTCGCGGCAGATCGAGACGAGTTGCGGTCTACGGTTCAGAGGTGCTCTCCGCGGCCGCGCCAGCAAAGTCGTGGACAGTGCTGATAACTGCTCGCCAAGAGACCTGGCCGTCCGGATACTCGGACGTGCTGGACGGCTGCCGAGGGGCTGACGTACGACAGCATCCGCTGGGTGTCGTGAAGGGCACGCCGATCCTGCTGTCGGACAACGGCGAACTCGACGAGTGGCTGGTGCTCTACTTCAACTCTTGCCCGAAGTTCACCTCGCTGGATCTGTCGTCCCGAAAAACGTACGCGCTCGAAATTGCGAAGTGGTGCGGCTTTCTGGGAAGCCAAGACGAACCGGTGACGTGGTTAGAGGCAACGGAAGACGACTTCATCGACTACAAGATCCGCCGGACTGATCACCTCCAGTTCGCGGACTCGGTGACGGGCGCAACGTGGAACAAGGCCGTCTTCGCGCTCAGGGGCTTGTACGACTGGGCGCTGATCCGCAAGATTCCGATCACGCCGCATGGCCCTGTGATCGATGCGAGCCCGGTGCCCGGCGGGCGCGGCGCGACGAAGGTGCCCGGCGTGAGGGCCAACGCGGCGTTCGTGCGTACCGAACGGGATCGGTGGATCGTCCCAGGGACCTACCGCCTATGGCGTGACGTTGGCCTACGTGGTCGCGGCGTTCAACGAATCAGTGCGAACCAGTGGCAAGCTGCCGGCGACGATGAGTCGTGCCGCGCACGCAATTCACTGCGCAACACCGCATTCACCGACTTCGTCTACTCAACCGGTTTGCGCGTTCAGGAAGCCGGCTCGCTGTTGATGGCGGAACTGCCGCAAGCGGACGTTATCGAGGCGAAGCTACCTGCGGCCATCGCCAAATACAGCAAGGCACGAATGTGGTATGCGGCGCCCACCGTGATGCGCACAGTGCGCAGCTACTTGACGGTTGCCCGGGCAGCTGCCGTTCGCCGTGCGATACGGGAGAGCCGCTATGACGAGATTGAGGACATCATCTGGGTGACCGAGGTCCGCCGCTCTCGCAAAGGAACCCTGGAAGCCGTCCGCGACGACGGTGCTGTCATGTCATTGAACACGATGAAGCCAGCCTTCCGGCGGCGCTTGTTCTGGCTTCGCGATGGCCACCCCGAACCAATGGCATTGTGGCTGAGCGAGGCTGGAACCCCGTTCCATCACGAGTCCTGGATCGGGATATTCGAGGCGGCCAACGAAAGGCTGTGGTCGGCAATAGAAGCCACCGGCGCAGCGGCGAGTGACGAGCTGACCGTGACGCCGCATTCCCTCCGATTCAGCTTTGCGCTGGCGCTGGCGGTTCAGCTTCATCAGCGACTGGATGACTCGCACGGCTGGGACGAGAGCGTGGCCTACGGGGACGGGTCACGCTACGACGAGGTGTTCCGCACCGTGAAGGACGTCCTGGGTCACAAGTCGGTCGAGACGACGCGAAACATCTACATGCCCCGGGTGCAACGGCTGCGCTTCGACCGGCTGTTTGGATGCCCGAACGACCAGATGACCACGACCGGGGATTTGGTGTCAGCCCTGGCTCAGGATCTCGTCGAGGTTCGCGACTTGACCGGGTCCAGCGCGTGATGGCACCTAAGCGCCGAGAGTCAGCCGACGGCGTTGTCACGCGCCGCGACGATCCGCAGGTCGTCGTCGCCACTCTGCCCGGATCGTACGGACCTACCGTGATCGATCTGCGGGAGTGGCCGTGCGACGCACGGCTCAGGGTGCAACTCGCCGACGCCATCGAGGCCCTCACGGGAGTCGACGGAACGTGGAAGAGCGCCCAGTCAGCACGGCAAAACCGGGATCGCAGCAAGTATTTCGCGAGGTGGTGCGGCGAACACGACGTACGCGAGCTCGAACAGCTGACCCCGGATCGGTGGAACAGCTACCTGCTGCACTTGGCGACGAATGGAACCAAGAGCAACACCCAGCACAGGCAGTTGGTCGCAGTCAGGCAGCTGATACGCCGGTATCCGCATCGACTTCATCCCGACCTACCAAGGCATCTCAACCGACGGCTGCCGAAGCGGGATGCCGACGAGAGTCAGCCGTATCCACGGGACGTCTACGACGCGATCCTCAAGGCGGCGACGGCCACCGTCAACGCCGAACACCAGCGCATCCACCCAAACCAACTGATTCTGCGACGGCGCAACAGCACTAAGCTCGCACCTGAGCAGAGGGCTCGCGCCGACGCTCTTCAGGAAGTCGCCACCACTGGTGCCCCACTATCGGACGCGACCCGCGATGCGCTGGGAATCACCCTCTCCGACCACCGATACTCCGGCGTCAACACCGCACGACCGATGCTGTTCGTCAGCCAGGAAGGCGCCGTCGCCATCGCTGTGCTCATCGCCTGCTTGGAAGGGGCGAACTTCACCCCGATCAACGAGCGTAAGGTGCCATCGGGCGCTGCGGGCCTCGGTGTCAGCGAAGACATTTGGAGTGTCGAAGACGAAAAGCGCCGGCGACACGACCACCCATACGACGTCCACGCGATACCGAAGAATGCACGCCGAGCGATGGTAAAGATCATCGAGATGACCCAACCAGGACGGGACTACTTGGCGGCGAAGAATCTGCCCGGTGCTGACCGCCTCATCGTCTACTGGCCTGCCATGAAGGCTCTGGACTCATCTCCATCGGTCGGCCTGACCCCCAGCCACCTCAGGCTGAGCAGGCTCACGTGGTGGCCGAACCAGGACGAGCCGATCTCCTTCACCCGTATCCGCAAGACGGTCCGCGTGCTCATCGACCGCACGCCACAGGGACATTCGCGCGCAACGTGGTCCACCAGCTACATCGAAGCGTCGGAAGTCGAACGCGAGCGGCTCATGACCGAAGCGGTAGAGACCGGGCTGTGGGCAGTGATCAAGAACGCCGAGAACCACCTGAAGATGCACTACGAGCGTGCCCTCGCGATGACCGACACCGATACGACAATCGGCGGCTGCATCGACTGGGAGCACCACCCCCTTACCGGACAGCCCTGCGGCGACGACTTCCTGCTCTGCCTGCAATGCACCAATGCCTTCGCCACTCCCCGCCACCTTCCCCGGCTCATCGAACTGCGCCACCAGTTGGAGGCAATCGCCTCCACCGACGGACCCGACTGGACGGACTTCCGAGCCATGGCCTACGGGTGCCTCATCGCCCTCATCGATGACCGAACACTCATCACCGTCGACGAATACGCTGCCGCAGAACGTGGCATCACCGACGAAGACCGAACCGAAGTTCATCTGCTCCTCAACGGGAAGTACACATGAGCCGATCCACAGTTGAAGCGGTTGAACTTGCTGGTGGCGCTGACGTTAACGCCGCCATCGACTGGGCGGCCGTCGAGGCCGGACCGGTCGTCGTGCACCCGCTGCGGCTGAAGCGCCCCGATCTTCCAGGAAGCGTCTTCGCCGACGACACATGGTCGCTTCGTCCCATGGAGGTCACACGCGGCACCGTCCAGAACCTGCACTGGATACCTGGGCCCAAAGCACAGAAGTATCCATTCCCAACGCATCTCATCGAGCCGTTCAAACGCGTCATGTGGCTGATCATCAACAGGCCCGCCCCGGCTTCCTACCTCGCGGGAAACAACGCTCGGAGATGGCCAGCGGCGTCATCGGTGTCCCAACGCTTCCAGGCCCTGCGCCACTTCGCAGGCTTTCTCGGCCAGCACGAAATCGTTCAACTCTGCGACGTGAGTGATGACCTGCTCGACTCGTACGCAACGGCAGTCCTCAATGACGAATCCCGCTCCAGTCAGGCTGCAAAGGCCCAGGGCTTGGGGTACGTGGCGGTGATAGCGCACCTGGCCGAGTATCTGCCCGGACCCGATCGAATGGTTGAGCCGACGTGGTTTGGACAGAACCTCGGCGGACGCGGTCGTGCACGCGCCGCTGACAACAATCGGGAAATCATTCACCCCGACACATTCGCGCCGCTGCTCTGGTGGTCTCAACAGATCCTCACCTGCGCCCCGGACATCGTCGCCGCCGTGAAGTGGCTGAGCACGTCATTGAACCGTCCTCAGCCCAGGGAACATTCACGCGCCGGCCTCAACGCGGTTGAACAGGTCGTGGCTTCCCACGACGGGGTCCTGCCTCAGGGCGAGATCAGTGGGTATGTCGCTGCGCAGTACCTCATCGCGCTACACGACGCCGAGATTCACATTCGCGACTTCAGCGGATGGCGTGGCCAACGTGGCGGCACGTACTCGGTGAATCCAGATCTGCCGCAGCCTATTCCGGTACCGGTTACGTGCCAGATCGAAGGACGGCCCTGGCTTCCGCTGATCGACTATCGGGACATTAGGAAACTACAGCGCGTCCTTCAGGCGGCGGCGGCGATCCTGATTTGCACGTGCTCGGGAATGCGCGGCGAGGAGTGCACGAAGCTGCAGCGCGGTGCACTGCGCACAGTTCCACGGCCGGACGGCGCCCATTCTTACCGGATCGACGGGCGCATCTTCAAGGCTGTTCGTGACGACGACGACCAGCAGGACCGCGGCGGCAAGCAGTGGGTGTGGGCAAAGACTGGCTTGATGCCGATGTGCCGGTGGCCACGATCGCCCAACGCTTCCGCGACGATCACAGTGGGGTGGCGACCGATTCATCGGCATCTTCGACGACGACGATCGCCCCGCCGACGATGTAGCCGACGATGTAGTTGTGATTACCGCGGGCGCAGTCCGCTGAACACGACGTCGTGGATCGTGCGGGCCAGCAGATCCTCGTCGAGTGGTGCACCGGCGACGAGGTAGGTCAGAACAGTGATGGTGACGGCGCCGAAAAGGGCTGTGGCCGCGGCCCTGGCGTCGGAAACGGTGGCCAACGAACCGTCGGCGGCGCCGGCGTGCAGCAGCACCTCCACCGGTTCCAGATAGGCGGTGCCGATCTTGTCTGCGATAACCGGCATCCGCGCCGCCCGGCCAAGTTCACCGATCAACGCGCGGCAGGAAGCAGGTCGGTGAGCCATCACACGCAGCTGGGCCGCGAAGACATTGTGCAACCGGTCAGCACCGCTACCGGCGCCCTCCACCACAGTGCTGACCTCCCTTGCGATCTCATGCAGGACGTCCTCGAGGAGAAACGCCAGGATGTCTTCCTTACCGGCGAAGTAGTAGTACAGCGTCGCCTTGGGCACCCCCGTCGCCGCGGCCACGTCTTCGATTTTGGTGTCGTTAAGCCCGCGCTCGGCAAACAGCGCCGCGGCCGCCGGCAGACGGTCGGCGATTTGTGGCGGAACCTCACGCATTGACACTCCTGTCAATTAGACTGGCAGTCTAAACCATTGTTCTAGATGGCGGCGGGAGCAGGAACGACTGCGCAGCTTCATTACGACCCGTTCGATACCGACATCCAGGACGACCCTTACCCTGTCTATCGGCAATTGCGCGACGAAGCGCCGGTGTTTCGGACCGAGGCTGCGAATACCTGGGTGCTCAGCCGCCACGAGGACGTGATCACCACCCTGCTCGATCACCACACGTATTCCTCGGTCAACGGGGTGTTTCCGACGCCGCCGGACGCGCCGTTCTTGGAGTCGTTTCTGCCGATGATGATCACGATGGATCCGCCGCGCCACGACCAGTTGCGCGGCTTGATCAGCAAGGCGTTCACCCCTCGACGGATAGCCGCCCTGGAGGCCGGCATCGACGAGCTGGCGGCCTCCCTGATCGAAGGGCTCAGCGGCAGCGAAGGTCGTGCGGACTTCGTTGCCGATTTCGCCGCAATCCTGCCGGCCATGGTGATCGCCGACCTGTTGGGGATACCGCGGGAGGATCGTCAGCAGTTTCGGCAGTGGTCGAGCACGTTGATCCAGTCCAACCCCGCGCACGGCGAGGTGGCCGAAGGCCTGGCGGCCGCGGCCGCGGTGTATGCGTATTTCGCCGATTTCCTCGCCGATCGCCGCCAGGCACCGCGCGATGACTTGATGTCGGCGTTGGTGGCCGCCGAGATTGACGGTCAGCGCCTCAGCGACGATGAATTGCTGGGATTCTGCTTGCTGCTGCTGATTGCCGGCCACGAGACCACCACAAATCTGCTGGGCAACGCCGCGGTGGTGTTGGCCGAGCATCCGCAGAGCCGTCATCGGCTGGCCGCCGACCCGACACTGATCGGGCAGGCGGTCGAGGAACTGTTGCGTTATGACTCACCGGTGCAGGGACTTTCGCGGGTGTTGACCACCGATGTGGCGCTGCACGGGACCACGATGCCAGAGGGTGACTCTGTGCTGCTGCTGTTCGGTTCGGCCAATCGCGACGAGCGGGTGTTCACCCGCCCAGACGTCTTCGACATCGACCGCAAGCCCGAACACCAGGTGGCCTTCGGCCGGGGTATCCACTTCTGTCTGGGTGCTGCGCTGGCCCGTTTGGAGGCCCGAATTGCGTTGGGCGCGTTGCTGTCACGATTGCCGGACTGGGCAGTCGATGTCGAATCTGCCGTGCGTCTTCGTTCGGGGCCGATTCGCGGTTACCTGTCGCTGCCCATCTTTTGGCCGGCGAGCTAGCCACCGTGTGCGGCGGGTGTCTTCTTCGCCCGCGTCGTCGCAGGCTTTGACTCCGTATGAGTGCCGTTATCCCTGCGCTGGTGGGCGACCAGGAAGTCGTCGACGATTTGTGTGCAGTCGTGGTGAGTCATGGTGCGAAACCCGGTCATTCGGGCGAAGGCGAATGGTCCGACAAGCTGACACAGCGCTAGTTCGAGGTCGAAGTCGTCGAGTTCGGCTCGGGCCTGTTGGCTTTGCAGCAGCGCGTCGAATGGTTGTCGGTACTGGTCGATGACTCGGGTGCGCAGCGCGCCGGATGCGTGCGGGTCATCGGTGTCGCTCTTGGCGCCGGTGGGCCCGAGCGCGAGCCAGGCCAGCGTGGTGACGTGCAGCGGCGCATCGTTAAACAGCGCGGCCTGGCGGCTGAGTAATTCGATCAGCTGCTCGCGCAGGGTGCCGCTGGTCGGTGCCGGCGGTGTTACCTGCGGCAGCAGGCGCTCGAAGGTGGCGGCCAGCAGATGCGACGAGCTCGTGAAGTGGCGGTAGAGGGTGGTGCGGGCGACCTTGGAGGCCTTGGTGACGGCCTCGATGGTGACGGCTTCGACCCCTCCGGTGTTCAGAAGGGTCGCGGCGGCATCCAGCAACCGGTTACGCGACCGGATTCGCCTCGGGTCGATGTCATCGTCGTCGTCCGGGATCAGCAGCTCTGGCTGGTTACTGTCACTCAACTTATTCACCTCGAGCCGGTCGATCTTTGGGCGATGTCGTCCCGGGATTCTAGCAGTTGTGGTACTAACGGTAGCGCAGCGAAACTGATCGTACTGGGGGTGTGGGGTTGGCCGAGCGCGTGTCACCGCCGCAGCGGTTGCCGTCGCATACGCCGACGTGCATGGGTTGTGGGCCCGACAACCCGCACGGACTTCAGTTGGTGGTGTATCGCGATGGCGACATGGTGTATGGCGATGTCACGTTCGATGAACGCCATATCGGCGCTCCGGGCTTGGCGCATGGCGGAGCGGTGGCGGCCGCTTGCGACGACGTGCTGGGTTTCACGCTCTGGATCGCACGTACTCCCGCGGTGACGCGCAGCCTGACGGTCGAGTACCTGCGGCCGGTGCCGTTGCATCAGCCTCACCGCATCGCCGCGCATATCGTCTCGCGAGATGGCCGCGCCCTCAATGTCATTGGCACGGGAACCGGTAGCGACGGGGTCACCCGATTCACCGCGACCGCGGTGTTCATCACGGTGTCCACCGATCATTTCATCGCCCACGGTGATGCGTCGGGATTCGGTGAGCTGCTCGACCGGTTCACCGCCACCGGCCACCTACCGCCCGACCTGCTTGGCGGCGCTCCGTGACGCCAACCACGACCGACACCGAGGTCACTTCGGCGCTGCCGGAGCCGAATTCGACGCGCCGGGCCGCGGTGTCGACACGGCGCTCGCGCACGTCGGCGCGTCGGCGCGACGCGATCCTGGATGCGACGTTGACCGCCGCGGCCGGCGGCGGCTACGAAGCCGTCCAAATGCGGGCGGTGGCCGACCAGGTGGGCATCGCGGTGGGAACGCTGTACCGGTATTTCCCGTCGAAGACCCACCTGCTGGTGTCGGCGCTGACCCGTGAGTTCCAACGCCTCGACGCCTCCCGCGACTGGACCGCCCTCGGCGCCACACCCCAGCAGCGCCTGGCAATGCTCACCGCGCGCTGCATGACGACTGGCAGCGTGACCCCCGGCTCACCGAGGCGATGACGCGGGCGTTCGTGATCGCCGACACCACCGCCGCCAGCGCGGTCAACCAGGCCGCCGATGTGATCGAGCACCTCCTCGCCGCCACGCTGGCCGGCGGCCAACCCGCCGACCACCACCGCCAGATCGCCGGCCTGATCGCCGACGTGTGGCTGGCCAACCTGGCCGCGTTCATCAGCGATCGCGTCACGGCGGCCCAAGCCCGTGACCACATCGACCGCGCCGTGCAGCTGCTGCTGTCCGGCGACGTCACCACGAATTGACGCCAACGCTACTAGTAGTAGCGTAGCGATACCTGTAGTACCGTTTGGGGTGACCCAACGATGTGTCAAAGGAGCTCTCATGCTCAACCAATGGATCGAATGCTGCATGGTCCAGCGCGTATCGCTGCACGACGGACTCGTTTTGGACCTTGATGACTACAACGAGCTGGTCATCTCCGGTTGGCTTCGACTGACCCTGCCGCCGGTGGGCGCCTACCCGGCCGAGGACGTGCTGATCGATCCCAATCATGTCGCTCAGCACGAACGCCCGCTGCTCGACCTGGCCGGTTCGGTCTGCACCGAAGCCTGGTGCGCCGACAACGGCACGCTGCATCTGCGGTTTTCCCGCGGGCACCGCATCGAGGTCGACGCCGACCCGCACGCCGCCGCCTGGGAGCTTTACGGCAAACGCCACGGCTACATGGCCTGCCTACCGGGCGGACACGTCAGCGTGGTCCGCCACGACATCCCCGACGCCGCGGGCACATCCACCGAGATTCCTTCTGCGGCACCATGACCGACACCGACTCAGACGTCGCCGACGCCTCCACGGCCGTTCACCGTCGACGCGACGGCCCGGCGACATCGAGTGAATACAGCCCGCGGCTGGCACGGCTGGGCGGGTTCGCCGTCAGGCACAAAGCCCTGGTGTTCGGGGTGTGGATCGGCACCGCCGTCGTGCTGGCACTGCTGTTCCCGCAACTGGAGACGGTCGCGCGGCAGCAGTCGGTGGACCTGATCCCGCGTGATGTGGCGTCGTTTCAAACGGTGGACCGGATGAGCGCGGCGTTCGGCGAACAGGGGTCTAAGACCATGTTGTTCGTCGCGATGGAAGACCCTGCCGGTTTGACCCCGGCGGCCCGGCAGCGCTACGAGCAGCTGGTGGCGCGGCTGCGCGCTGACACCGACCACGTCCTGCTGGTTCAGGACCTACTCGCCGACCCGGTCACCGAAGCCCAGGCGGTCAGCCAGGACCGCAAGGCCTGGTATCTGCCGGTGGGTGTGGCCGGCACGCTGGGGGACCCCACCGCCGCTGAATCCGTGCAAGCCGTACGCGACATCACCGCCGGCGTGTTCGCCGGCTCGCCGACCACGGCGCACGTGACGGGGCCGCCGGCGACGTTCAGCGACCAGATCGCCAGCGCCGAACACGACCTGGTGCTGATCTCGATCGCCACCGCCGGGCTGATCGCGCTGATCCTGCTGATCGTGTACCGGTCGGTGTTCACCGCGCTGCTGCCGCTGCTGGTGATCGGGTTGAGCTTGGCCGTCGGGCGTGGTGTGCTGTCCGCGCTCGGCGAGATCGGCATGCCCGTCTCGCAGTTCACCGTGGCCTTCATGACCGCGATCCTGCTCGGCGCCGGCACCGACTACACGGTGTTTTTGATCAGCCGCTACCACGAGCAGCGCCGCGCACAGGTGCCCGCCGACCAGGCGGCGATCTACGCCACCGCCAGCATCGGCCGGGTCATCCTGGCCTCGGCGGCCACCGTCGCATTCGCGTTCCTTGCCATGGTGTTCGCCCGGCTCAGCGTCTTCGCCGCCCTCGGGCCGGCGTGCGCGATTGCCGTGCTTTTCGGGTTTCTCGCCACCGTCACACTGCTGCCCCCGGTGCTCGCGCTGGCCGCCCGACGCGGCATCGGTGAACCCAAATCCGACCGCACCCGCCGCTACTGGAACAGCGTCGCCGTCGCGGTGGTCCGCCGTCCCGTGCCCCTGCTGATCGCCAGCCTCGTCATCCTGCTCGCACTGTCCGCGGCCGCCGCGACGATCAAAATCAGCTACGACGACCGCAAAGGCCAACCCGCCACCACCGCCAGCAACCAGGGCTACCAACTGCTGGACCGTCACTTCCGCAAAGACATCGTCATCACCGAATTCCTCGTCGTGGAAAACCCCACCGACATGCGCACCGGCAAGGGACTGGCCGACCTCGACGAAATGGCCTCCCGCATCACCCAGATACCCGGCGTTACCAAGGTCTCCGGCGTCACCCGCCCCACCGGAACCCGCCTCGAGCAAGCCCAACTCTCCTGGCAGAACGCCCAGATCGGCGACAAAATGGCCGGCGCCGCCGCCGAGGGCAACGCACGCAAAGACGACCTGGCCAAACTCACCAACGGCGCCGACCAACTCGCCGCCGGCCTAGCCCAACTCGACACCACCCTGCGCACCGCCCTGACACCACTGACCCCGATGCTGACCCAAGCCCAATCCGCCGGCACCCAAGTCGACCGGTTCCGGCCTCTGCTGCAACAACTTTCGGCCACCGCCCCCGCCGTCGACCAAGCCATCCAATCCGGCCCCGGACTGCGGCCACTGGCCGAACAAGCCCAACGCGCCATCGTCATCCTCGACCCCCTCGTCGGCGCCCTCAACACCTCGCCATGGTGTGCCACCACACCGCAATGCGCCCAGATCCGCGACCAAGTCCAGATCCTGGTCACCCTGCGCGACAGCGGATTCTTCAACCAGGTCGCCGACCTCGGCGACCGCTACAACCCCGCCACCAACGCCACCGTCGCCGGCACCATCGCCAACGTCCAAACCGCGATCACCTCACTAGACAAGGCCTTCGGAGCCCTCGGAGATCCCGCCGACATGGCCGCCAACATCCGCCGCCTCCAAAACGGCATCAGCCAACTCGCCTCCGGCGCCCAAGCACTCGCCACCGGCGTGCACACCCTCGCCGACAGCAACATCGAAATGCTCTCCGGCATGAGCCAAATCGCCACCCAACTGCAAAACTCCGCCCGCGCCACCGCCGGATCGGACTCCGCCACCGGCTTCTACCTACCACCCAACGCCTTCGAAAATCGCCAATTCGCGGACGTGGCAAAGCAATTCCTCTCACCCGACGGCAAAACCGCGCGCTTCGCCATCGAATCCAGCCACGACCCCTACAGCGTCGAAGCGATGAACCTCGCCCACCACATCACCGACATCGCCAACACCGCCCGCCCCAACACATCACTGGCCAACGCCACCGTCTCCGTCGCCGGATTCCCCGCCGTCAACTCAGACATCCAACGACTGCTCTGGACCGACTTCGCCCAACTGGCCATCGCCACCCTGCTCATCGTCGGCCTCATCCTCGTGCTGCTTCTGCGCGCCCTGCTGGCCCCCCTATACCTACTGGGCACCGTGGTGCTCAACTACCTGGCCTCACTCGGCATCGGGGTCCTCATATTCCAGTGGTGGCTCGGCTACGAAATCGCCTGGCCTGTACCGCTATTGGCGTTCATCATCCTGGTAGCCGTCGGTGCCGACTACAACATGCTGCTCGTCTCCCGGCTCCGCGAAGAATCAGGACACAACATCCGCGTCGGCGTCCTGCGCACCGTCGCCAAAACCGGATCCGTCATCACCTCGGCCGGACTCATCTTCGCCGCCAGCATGTTCGGACTCATGGTCGGCTCCGTAGCCATCATGATCCAAGCCGGCCTCATCATCGGCTGCGGACTCCTCCTCGACACCTTCCTCGTCCGCACCCTCACCGTCCCCGCCATCGCCACACTCCTACGCGAAGCCAGCTGGTGGCCCCAACGCGCCGCACGCCACCAACCCTCAACACCACTAACCACCGCTCGCCCGATAACCGACCTGTAGACGAAACAGACACCGCGAGCAGGCCGACCGTAGGAAAAACAGTCGGCTACACCCGTAGCGGCCGACAGGTAACACCGGTGGACTACGCCGCTTGAGGTTGAGCGGTCGGTCGTGTGGCTTGAACAAGCCTCGTGTTTGTGTTAACGGCTCCCGAACAGGCGGTTTCCTTTGTCGTCCCAGTTGGCAGCGACCTTTTTGCTGGGTTGAACGCGCGGCGGTTCCCCAGGCATTTTCGGATAGTCCGGGGGGAAATTCATCTCGACTGGATCCGAGTCCCATAGTTCCAGTAGCCGGTCTAGCGAGTGTTGCTTGTCGTCCAGACCCTGCCAAGGGTCACCCACTTCCAGGAGCCGTTCTGGAACAGTGGATACATTCAGTTCGCGGGGGTCCGAAAGATGCTCAAGATCAGCCCAAGTCACCGGAGTCGAGACCGGCGCTCCAGGATGGGCACGGGGTGACCAAGCCGAAGCAATCGTTCTGTCTCGACAGTTCTGGTTGTAGTCAACAAAGACTCTCGTGCCGCGTAATTCACGCCACCACTCGGTGGTTACTCCTTTGTCACGGCGCTCTAGTTCCCTACCAAGAGCGATGGCCGCATGACGTACATCGAGGAATCCCCAATTCGGCTTGATCCGCACAAACACGTGGACACCCCGACCGCCGGACGTTTTGCAGTACCCAGTCAATCCAAGCTCTTCAAGCAAGTCTCGAGCTGCTAGCGCGACTCGGACGACCTCGGGAAAAGAAAGTCCAGGCTGAGGATCCAGGTCGATCCGCAGCTCATCCGGGTTATCAACAGAACTCGGATCATCCGTTCGCCGAACCGGCCATGGATGAAAAGTGATGGTCCCCATCTGGACACACCAGGCCAGCACCGCCGGTTCAGTCGGGCATACCTCCCTAGCGGTTCTTCCTGAAGGGAAGGTGATCTCCACACCGTCGACGTATTGCGGCGCCGCTCGGATCATGCGCTTTTGATAGAAGCCGCCGTCATCTGCGCCCCGTCCTAGACGCATCCCGGGATGCACACCGTTGGGCCATCGCTCCAAAGTTGTTGGGCGCTGCAGTAATACGCGTAGAAGCGGCTCGCGTACTGCGATCGTGTACTTGACAAGGTCGAGCTTCGTTATCGCTGGTGTGATGTCCGTCGGCGGAAAGATGATGCGATTTGCGCTCGAGACACGCAAAGTTCGCGTTGGCGCAACCGAAGACTTGATCTCGATCTCAACATCGTCTCGCTTTGCCATCCTCAGTCCTTGCCTCGTTGTCGACGGAATTGTCAGTTGGGGCCCGCGACGGGGGTCTCAATCAACGTCGACAAATCTCATTGGCTAGTCGATCTGTGGTAACCACGTCGAGTGCGGGGAGTTCGGTGAGGAAACTGCCATACTCCGCCGACGCCCTGGCGTCCACCAGTTCGGCCGGAAACGAAAGCGGTGAGCATGAACAGTGGTTTCATCGGGACACTCCACGGGCCGGACGTTACTCGCAGTCCACGACACCGGAACCCCGCATTAGATCACCACCGCGAGGAACCGCATGTTCGGTGAGGACGTACCACGTGAAATTGGAATCAGGCTCCCGAGGCAAAGGCCATGACTGCCCTCCGCCCCTTGGGCACGCGGTCCGACGTAGTGCGGGATGAACCTGAAACCGCACAGGGTTGAAATACCCTGAGAACCTAATTACCCGAAGATGCCGGGCGAGCCGAAACGCGTTCAGCCGAGCCGAGATACCGACCGAAAGAGGACCGAGACATGAGCCTCCGGCGTCCTGACGGCTCCGAGAACCACGCCTTCCTTGGCACCCTGCTCCAGGCCGGTCTGCGCGCGCTGCTGATCGTCTTCCTTACTGCCACTTTGCTTTTGGAGCCACCACACAACCACCAGGTGGCGTGCGTCGTCATCTTGGCTGCTTACGTCGTCACCGTGGCCGGCTGGGCGGTCTGGGCGCTGCGGCCGCACGCTCGTATCAGGCCGGACGTCGAAAAGCTTGTGACGCTGCTTGTTCTGGGCGCGGACATCCTTGCCCTCTCTGCACTGGCGGTACTCACTGGGTTCACGTCCGCGGAGGACTGGACGTCCGACGTCTTGCGCAACGGGCTGTTCCTCGTCCCGTTGATCGCGGCGGCACAGTTGAACCCGGACATCAGCGCCGCGATCGCCGTTCCGACGGTGCTCGGTTTGTTCGCCACCTCGTGGATAACTCAGGAATCCAACGAGGAGCCGTGGTCGTCGATTGTGTTGAGCACCACGGTGATGTCGGCGTTAGCGGCCGGTTCCGTTGCACTGTCCCGCATTCAGCAGTCCAAAGTCTCGACCATCCGTCAATTGGCGGAGCAGCGCACCCAGTTGCTAGAGGAGTTGCTCGGGCTGGAGAAGCGCGAGCGGGAGACGCTCGCGGAGCGGGTGCACGACGGGCCCCTGCAGTACGTTCTCGTGGCCCGGCAAGACCTCGAAGACGTCCGGACGGGTTCCGGTATTGCTGTCGACCGTGTGGAGACGGCGCTCGTCGAGGCCTCCGAGCTACTGCGGCATGTGGCCAGGGACTTGCATCCACAGGTGCTTGCGCGGCGGGGGCTGAAGGCAGCGATCTCCGATTTGGCCGCGAGTGTGGGCAGCCGGCCTGATCTCACGGTTGAACTCGACACGACGGCCTGGTCGGACGACCAACGCACCGACACGGATTACGTCATCTACAACGCAGCCCGGGAAATCTTGACCAACGCCGTCAAGCACGCTCATGCAGACACGGTCAACATCAGTCTGCGTCGTGACGGCGACCATGCTGTGTTGGAGGTCGCCGACGACGGTGTCGGCATTTCCGACGCTGCTCTTGCGCAGAGCCTTCGTGACGGTCACATCGGTCTGGCGTCCATCCGCACCAAGGTTCTCGCGTCAGGCGGTCAGTTCGACATCCGCCCACGTTCACCGGGTACCGCGATCACGATCTCAGTCCCGCTGCGGCAGAACGTCGTGTTGGCGGCCAGCTGAGCTCAGGTCGAGCACTGCGAGATGGCGATGTGACCACCGCCGTTGCGCGCCAACGCTTCTCGCTCGGCATCGGCGATTGTCGGGCCGTACCAGCCGTAGTAGTTGTCGCCATTCACGGCGAGTGCGGCACAGCCGTTCTTCGCCCAGGCGATGAACACGCAGTGGTTGCCGCCGTGGTTTTGGCATTCGCTCAGTGATCGGATCCGCGCCGAGTCGAGATTGTTGTAGTTGTTGCCCCACCCGTAGACGTGGCTCTCCGGTGAATACGAGATCGCGACGTAGGTGTCGTCGGCCAGGGCGGGCGGCGCACCGGCCAGGCTCACGGCGGCCGCTGCTGCCGCACCACCGGCGAGCAGAGTTGCGAATCGGAAAGGCTTGCGGCGGGAAATCATCATGGCGTTCTCCTGAGACGACGGTGCCCGTGTCGCCTCGTCAGGAGCGCCCCGCCGCCTCAACGACCGCCACTCGGGACACCAACTATCGACCTAACGGATCAAGTGTGAACCCGATGCTCGGGATCCGTACCCGCTTTTCGCCAGCTGGTCGGCGCGGAACGCGCCGCGGTGAACAGCCGCACAGGATCCGCTAGCCGTCAGGCCCGGGCGCCAACGTCACCTTGGCGGCGCGTTGCTGGCCCGTGCGGTCCTGCCACACCAGGTCCACCACGTCACCGGGATAGTGCCGGTCCAAAACGCCGGTCAACAAGGTCGCGTTGTTCAGCGGTGCACCGTCCAGCGAGAGGAGCACGTCGCCACGCTGCAACCCGGCCTGCTCAGCTGGGGTGCCGGGGAGCACGTCGCGCACGGCCACACCGCCCGATCCGCGTTGTTGAGTGGTACCGACTCCGATGCCCAGCATGGCCGGCGGGCCGATGTGAACGGTGCCAGCCGGCGTGCGCGATTGGATTTGTCCAGCGATCGCCATCGCCCGGTTGATCGGAATGGCGAACCCTTTGCCGCCCGGGCTGCCCAGCCGGTAGTTCACCGACGCCGCCACGTTGACGCCGATCACCTGCCCGGCGCCGTTGACCAGCGGACCGCCCGAGTCACCGGGCCGCACCGGCGCCGCGATGCCGATGAGATCGTTCAGCTCTTCGGAGCTGCCGGTCAAGTCGTCCTCGGCCTCGATGTCCGCACCGATGGCGATGACGCGGCCTTCCTCGCGGCTGATCGGCTTGCCGCTGCCATTGGCGTTACCCAGGCTGACGATCGGCTCGCCGATCCTGACCTGATTAGAGTCGCCGATCGGCGCCGTCGGCAGACCGTTGGCACCGAGCAGTTGGATCAGCGCGATGTCCTGGGTGCGGTCGTAGCCCAGCAGCTTGGCCCTGAAGTTCTGGCCAGTGCCGACGCTGAGCACGTTGATGCTGTCGGCTCCGGCGACGACGTGGTTGTTGGTCAAGACGACGCCGTCCGGGCTGATCACGATGCCGGCACCGAAGCCCACGACGCCCTGGTAGTTCACGATCGTGTTGATCTGCACCATGCTTTGCTCCGCTATGGCCGGCGCGGCCTGCACCGGATCGGCGGGCACCGCCGCTGCCGTCGGCAGCGAGGACATGTGCGCCGGAGTCACCAGCGCGACAACCGTCGCCAATGCGGCGACGATTGAAAGCCACCACACCCTGGCGGGGGGGTGAGAAGGTCGTTCAGCCATCTGTTGCCTTTCGCGCGGGCGGAACTGAGCGTTGACTACATTTTGCCCGCACACACTGACACGGGCGGAAAACCGCAGGTAAGGGGCTCAGTCCTCGACGGCTACCCCGCTGGACTTGCGCCGCAGCCGAGGCCGGCGCAGCTTGCCCGACGGACGCTGGTTGCGGATGCCGCCCCGTGCGGCCTCGACGGCCACCGTGTCCTCGGCCGACGGCGGCTCGTCGTCCCCGACGCCCCCGTCCTTCGCGTCCCCCGCCTCAGCGTCCGACTCGGAGAGCTCAGCGGTCTCCGACTCCGTCGTCGGCTCCTTGGACAGAGAGAGTTCCTTGCCTTCTTTGTCCGCGTCGTCCGCTTCTTGCGCTTCGTCGGCCGTCTTGCCCGCGTCGCCTTCGGCGGCGTCTTCCGTCGGCGTGTCGGTCTCGGTTTCGGCCTCGTCGGGCTGCTCACCCTTGCGGCGCCGCCAGCGGCTCTTGCGTTCCTTCGGCGGCTTCTTCTTGACCGGCCTCGGCGGAGGAGGCGGCAGCTCGGCGACGAACGACAGGTAGAAGGAGAAAATACCCAGCAAGCTGATCGCGGCGGCGGCACCGTAGATGCCGAACAGCCAGCGCCCGACGTCGTCGAGGCTCAGCCAGATCTCGCTGATCGCCGCGCCGATGATCAGCGCCCCACCCAGGACATGCAACACGATGGACAGCACCCGCAACCGCAGGGCGAGGTAGGGGGTCGCGTACTCAGGACGCCGGGTGCGCAGCCATGTGAACACCACCGGCAGGGCAGCCAGCGCGATCAACGCACCGGCGACGATGCGCAGCACCGTCCCCAGTGTGTGCGACGTGTCGCCTGACAACTCCCACCAGCGAGGAAGGACGAACAAGAAGTACAGGACCCCGGCAGCGATCGAGAACAACGCGTGCCAGATCACCGCGACAATGCGGCTCATGCCCCTCCTCAAACGCCACGTCTGCTGGCGTTGATCGATGCTTGTCTGGGGCGGGGCGACCGGTACTCGATGCGCCCCGCATCCCGACGGCGGAGGATGCGGGATTTGAACCCGCGAGGGCTATTAACCCAACCCGCGTTCCAGGCGAGCGCCATAGGCCACTAGGCGAATCCTCCGTCGGACATGGTAACCGACCTGTCTGGACGGGCCGGCCGTCACCGCCGACGCAGGTACTAGACTCTGCGTGGACCCCGCGCGGCGTCCATCCTGTGAACTCCCCCAGGGCCGGAAGGCAGCAAGGGTCAACGGGCTCTGGCGGGTGCGCGGGGTCCCCCACTCACTTTTGCTCGATTCCCGCGGCCATGTCTGGAGGTGCCAACGCGCGTGGCCTCGTTCACTTCCCTCGGCCGTGACGAGTTGATGGCCCAGCACGAGCTGCAGCAGGAGAACTACGCCGCGCTGCGGGCCAAGAAGCTGACGCTGGATCTGACCCGCGGCAAGCCGTCACCGGACCAGCTCAGCCTGTCCAACGCGTTGCTGAGCCTCCCGGGCGACGACTTCCGCGACGGCGAAGGCACCGACACGCGCAACTACGGCGGCCTGCACGGCCTCCCGGAACTGCGAGCGATTTTCGGCGAGCTGCTAGGCATCCCGGTGCCTAACCTGATTGCCGGCAACAACTCCAGCCTCGAGATGATGCACGACGTCGCGACGTTCTCGATGCTGCACGGCGGCGTCGACTCACCTCGGCCGTGGATCCAGGAACCGAAGGTGAAGTTCCTGTGCCCCTCGCCCGGCTACGACCGCCATTTCGCGATCACCGAAACGCTGGGCGTGGAGATGATCACGATCCCCATCCGCGAGGACGGACCCGACGTCGACCTCATCGAGGAACTGGTCGCCGCCGATCCGGCGATCAAGGGCATGTGGGCGGTGCCCGTGTACTCCAACCCCACCGGCGTGACGTACTCCTGGGAGGTGGTGCGCCGGCTGGTGCAGATGCGCACCGCGGCGCCGGACTTCCGGTTGTTTTGGGACAACGCCTACTGCGTGCACACGCTCACCCACGACTTCGTGCGTCAGGTCGACGTGCTCGGGCTGGCTGCGGCCGCGGGAAACCCGAACCGGCCTTACGTTTTCGCGTCGACTTCCAAGATCACGTTCGCCGGTGCCGGCGTCAGCTTCTTCGGTGGGTCTCTGGCCAACATCGCGTGGTATCTGCAGTACGCGGGCAAGAAGACCATCGGCCCTGACAAAGTGAATCAGCTGCGGCATCTGCGGTTCCTTGGCGATGCCGACGGAGTCCGACTGCACATGCAGCGCCACCAGCAGTTGTTGGCGCCCAAATTCGCGCTGGCGCTGCACATCCTCGAAGACCGGCTGGGTGCGTCGAAGATCGCGTCGTGGACCGAGCCCAAGGGCGGCTACTTCATCAGCCTCGACGTGCTGCCCGGCACGGCGCGGCGCACGATCGGGCTGGCCAAGGATGCCGGGATCGCTGTCACCGAGGCCGGCGCTGCATTCCCGTACCGAAAAGACCCGGAGGACAAAAACATTCGGCTCGCGCCGACGTTCCCGTCGATGCAGGAGCTGTCGCAGGCCGTCGACGGCCTGGCCACCTGCGCATTGCTGGCCGCCACCGAGACGCTGCTGCTGCGTAGCTGAGCGATTTCGGTGCGTTTCCGTGCGCTGAGCGCCGGTTATCGCACCGAAATCGCACGCGTCGGAGGGCCTCGGTAGCCTGCTGACCGTGGCTCTGTACCGCAAATACCGTCCGGCGACATTCGCCGAAGTGGTGGGGCAAGAGCACGTCACCGAGCCGCTGTCCACCGCGCTGACAGCCGGCCGGATCAATCACGCCTACTTGTTCTCCGGACCACGCGGCTGCGGCAAGACGTCGTCGGCGCGAATCCTTGCCCGCTCGCTCAACTGCGCCCAAGGGCCGACGGCCACCCCGTGCGGGGTGTGTGAATCGTGCGTGGCGCTGGCGCCCAACGGGCCCGGCAGCATCGATGTGGTCGAGCTGGACGCGGCCAGCCACGGCGGAGTGGACGACACCCGCGAGCTACGCGACCGCGCGTTCTATGCGCCGGCGCAGTCCCGCTACCGGATTTTCATCGTCGACGAAGCGCATATGGTCACCACCGCGGGCTTCAATGCGCTGCTGAAGATCGTCGAGGAGCCGCCCGAGCATTTGATCTTCGTGTTCGCCACCACCGAACCGGACAAGGTGCTGCCCACCATCCGCTCGCGGACGCACCACTACCCGTTCCGGCTGTTGGCGCCGAAGACCATGCGAGCGCTGATCGAGCGGATCATCGCCCAGGAGGGCGTCCAGGTCGACGACACCGTGTATCCGCTGGTCATCCGCGCCGGCGGCGGCTCACCGCGCGACACACTTTCGGTGCTGGACCAGCTGCTGGCGGGTGCCGAAGAGAACCGGATCGCCTACCCGCGGGCGCTGGCGCTGCTGGGCGCCACCGACGTCGCACTGATCGACGATGCGGTCGACGCACTCGCGGCAGGCGACGCAGCCGCGCTGTTCGGCGCGGTCGAGTCCGTCGTCGACGCGGGCCACGATCCGCGGCGGTTCGCCACCGACCTTCTCGAGCGGTTCCGCGACCTGATCGTGCTGCAGGCCGTGCCCGACGCAGCGGCCCGCGGAGTGGTCGACGCACCCGGAGACGTGTTGGATCGCATGCGTGCGCAGGCGGCGCGCATCGGCACCGCGACGCTCACCCGCTACGCCGAGGTGGTGCACGCCGGGCTGGGGGAGATGCGCGGGGCCACAGCGCCGCGGCTGCTGCTGGAAGTGGTGTGCGCGCGGCTGCTGCTGCCCTCGGCCAGCGACACGGAATCGGCGCTGCTGCAACGGGTCGAGCGCATCGAGAAGCGGCTGGACATGTCAGTGCCGGAAGCTGCCTCGCAGCCGGCGCCCGCTGCGGCCGCGCCCAGGCCGGCGCCCGCAGCGACGCCTGCGAGCATCGCCGCAGCAGAGCCGCTCCCGCCGAAGCCGGCCCCGCCGAAGCCGGCCGAGCCGGCGCCGGCGCCCGAACCAGCTCCCGCGCCGGGCCCCCCGCCCGCGGTCGGCGCGCTCGACGCCGCCGCCGTCAGACGCCAGTGGTCCACCGTGATGGACAAGGTCCGCGGCCGCAGCCGAACTCTCGGTGCGATGCTGGCCGACGCGGTGGTGTCTGCAGTCGACGGCGACACACTGGTGCTGTCACACCAGTCCGGCAATCTGGCGAAACGCCTTGGCGAGCAACGCAATGCCGACGTCATCCGCGAGGCGTTGAAGGACGCGCTCGGCGTCGACTGGAAGGTCCGGTGCGAAGTCGCCACTGCCGCGTCGACCCCTCCGCCCGCCGAGGACCTGCGCCGCGCGGAGGAGGACATGCTCGCCGAGGCGGGGCAAGACACCGCCGCAGATGCCCCGCGCCGTGACCCGGAGGAAGTGGCGCTGGAACTTCTGCAGAACGAGTTGGGCGCCCGTCGGATCAACGGACCCTAGGGCGTCCACCACGGCCGCAACGGCAGGCCGCCGTCGCCGCCGTGTTCGTCGAGCTTCACCGCCAGCACCTGGTGCAGCTGAATAGCGTTGTGCTCGAAGCCAACTCGCGAACCCGCCATGTACAGGCCCCACACTTTCGCGGTTCCCAAGCCGACTTCGTCGACGGCCTCGTCCCAATGCTCGACGAGGTTGCGGCACCAGTCACGCAGGGTCAGCGCATAGTGGTGGCGCAGGTTCTCCTCATGCAAGACCTCGAGTCCGATGTCCTGGATCTCGGTAATGATCCGACCCGACCCGGTGAGCTCGCCGTCAGGGAACACGTAACGGTCTATGAAGCCGCCAGCCGTTGCCGGGTGCCGGTTGTCGTGGCGGGTGATGCAGTGGTTGAGCAGTAGACCACCGGTGCGCAACTTCGACTGCAGGAAGCGGAAGTACGACGGATAGTTCGCCACGCCGATGTGTTCGGTGAGCCCGATCGACGACACCGCGTCGAACTGTGTCTCGGCGATGTCGCGGTAGTCGCCGTGGCGCACCTCGGCGAGCTCCGTCAACCCCTCGTCCGCGATCGCCTTCTGCGCCCACTCGGCCTGCTTCGCCGACAGCGTCACACCTATCGCCTTGACCCCGTTGCGTGCGGCATATCGCACCATGCCGCCCCACCCGCAGCCCACATCGAGCAGCCGGTCGCCGGGTTGCAGCCGAAGCTTGTCGAACACCAGCCGGTACTTGTTCTCTTGCGCCTCTTCCAAAGTCGCATCGGGGTGCGGGTAGCACGCGCAGGTGTACGTCATCGACGGGCCAAGCACCCACTCGTAGAAGGTGTTCGACACGTCGTAGTGGTGATGGATCGCTTCTGCATCACGAGTCTTGCTGTGCCGCCATCCCTCTGCGATCCGGCGCCACCGCGGAAGCGCCTCCTGCGGCGGCGGCGCGATCGGCTTGAGATGTTCCACCCCGATGGAACGGACGATGTTCGCGAGCAGCCGGGCCGGCGGCCGTTTGAATTCGAGCTTGACAGCCAAGGCCTTCAGCAGCTCGTAGGGGTCGCCGGGGTGTACGCCGCGCGGTTCGAGATCTCCGGACACATACGCGCGTGCCATGCCGAGTTCGCCAGGCGCGGTCGCCAGATACGTGGTGCCGCGCGGCGTGCGCAGATGAAGTCCGAGCGTGGCGTCCTCGGGACCGGCGCTGCTGCCGTCGTAAGCGGTGAACCGAAGCGGCAGTTGGCCTTCGGCGAGCACTTCGAGGATCTGCGCCA
Source organism: Mycobacterium sp. NGS39 (assembly GCF_059812765.1). Taxonomy (NCBI): domain Bacteria; kingdom Bacillati; phylum Actinomycetota; class Actinomycetes; order Mycobacteriales; family Mycobacteriaceae; genus Mycobacterium; species Mycobacterium sp. NGS39. Next base: position 49,563 of record NZ_JCALDH010000017.1, read on the forward strand.
GTGTCATCTTGCCTGTGGTGGAAGTGTTCGTCGTGCGCTCACGAAACGTCGTCATCGTCTTTGCACCGCCTTCGCATAGAGGTCTAGGAAACGCGAGTCCGGGTCGTAGTTCTTTTTCAGCGTCTTGTATGTCTCGCCGCCGTAGAGTTCGTCGAACTCCTCGGGGGAGTAGTAGGCGTCGGAGTACAGCGATTTGTGCCCTTCGAGCTCGCTGACCTTCGCCTCGATACGCCGATTGGTTTCTCCTTCCGTCGCCCCGGCCGGTACCGAGGACCAGAACCCGATGTTGACGTAGGTGTGCCCGGGCCGGATGGGGTACAGCGGCCATCCGGCCGGATCGCGAAGTCGCAAGGGGCACAGCCAGATAGGCTCGATGGGCACGTTGGCCAAAAACCAGTCGAGGAATTCTGCGCAGCGCTCGATCGGTACCTCGACGTCCTGCACCACGCGCTCGCGCGGCGGGCGGCCATGCCGCTTCTCGATCCCGTCGGCGATGTTGAAGCGCCGGTCGTAGGAGATCAGTTTCCAGTAGAAACTGCTGCGCCGCAGGCGCCGCGGCCAGAACCGCCGGATGCGTGGGTTTTGCGCTCCGAACGCCCGCGAGCACCAGAACCAGTCGGTGTCCCAGCGCCACAGGTAGTCGTGGATGGTGAGCCGGTCGTGCTTCTCACCGTCATCGTGCTGAATGGAGCGGTAGTAGATCTGCTGGCCGGTGTAGTCGCTGACCGGTCCCGGCGTGCCGGTCTGCGTGCCGATGCACAGGTAAGACTCGTCGCCGCTGAAGACGACGCCGTCCAGGTAGTCGACGCGCTCGCCGTCGTACCCGCCGGTGTCCACGATCCGGTCCATCTCGGCGACCAGGTCGGCCAGCGAGTGAAAACGCAGGTGCCGCAACGCGACGAACGGTTTGACGGGCTCCAGCTCGATCTTCAGTCGCACCGAATAACCAAGCGTGCCATACGAATTCGGGAAACCGCGGTACAAGTCGGAGTGCTCGTCGGGCGACGCTGTGATCACCTCACCGGTGCCGGTGAAGATGTCCATCTCCAGCACCGACTCGTGCGGCAGCCCGTTGCGGAACGACGCGGACTCGATCCCGAGCCCGGTGACGGCCCCACCCAGCGTGATGGTCTTGAGCTGCGGCACCACCAGCGGCGACAGGCCGTAGGGCAGGGTGGCGGCCACCAGATCCTCGTACGTGCACATCCCCGCGACGTCAGCGGTGCGGGCCTGCGGGTCGACCGCCAGAACGCCAGTGAGCCCGGAGGTATCCAGGCCGGGAGCGTCACTTCTGGCGCGCGCGCGAAACAGGTTCGACGTGGGTTTGGCGAGCCGGACGGTGGCCGTCGGCGGGATCGCGCGATAGCTTGCGATCAACCGGCGCACGCCCTCGTCATGAGTTGACACACGTATACGCTAATCCGCGGCTACCGCCGATGCGACCGAACCACCGACCACTAGAGGAGTTTCGCCTGATGGGACAGGTCAGTGCAGCCAGCAGCGTTATGATCAATGCAGCGCCGGAGAAGGTGCTCGCCGCGGTTGCCGACTACCAGACCGTCCGCCCGAAGATCCTGTCACCGCAGTACAGCGACTACCAGGTGCTGCAGGGCGGCCACGGCCAGGGCACCGTCGTCAAGTGGAAGCTGCAGGCGACCAAGTCGCGGGTGCGTGACGTGCAGGCCACCGTCGACGTCGCCGGTCACACAGTCATCGAAAAGGACGCGAACTCGTCGATGGTGACCAACTGGACCGTCGCCCCCGCCGGTACCGGATCGACCGTCACCGTGAAGACCTCGTGGCAGGGAGCAGGCGGCGTCAAGGGCTTCTTCGAGAAGACGTTCGCGCCGCTGGGCCTGCGCAAGATCCAGGACGAGGTGCTGGGCAACCTCAAGAAGGAGCTCGAGGCGTCCGCAGAGTCGGCCTCCAGCTAGGCGGTCGGGCGGCTCTGCGCCAGGAAGCCGGCGATGCCGTTGACCACCGCGGCCGCGTATTTCTGCCGGCCTTCGACGGTGGTGATCAGCGCCTCGTCGGCCGGGTTCTTCATGTTGCCCAGCTCGACGAGCACGGCCGGATACTGCGCGAGGTTCAGCCCCGCTAGGTCGGCGCGGCCGTAGAGGCCGTCCTGGCCGATGTAGTTGGCCGGCGGAATACCGGATGCCTGCAGCTGGTCACGCATGATCCTGGCCAACTGCACCGACGGCCCGGCCTGGGCCTGGTTCAGCGGCGGCGACGAGTAGTTGACGTGGAAGCCGCGCCCGGACGGCGGCCCGCCGTCGGCGTGGATCGACACGATCGCGTTCGGGTGTACCGCGTTGGCCATTGCGGCGCGCTCGTCGACGCACGGCCCCAGCGCGTTGTCGTTGCCCCGCGACATCGCCGACCGCACGCCCAGCTGGTTGAGCATCGAGCGAATCCGCAGCACCACCTCCCACGTGAACGAATGCTCGGGGTAGCCGTTGTCGCTGTTGGTGCCCGACGTCTGGCACTCCTTGGTGCCGCCGCGCCCGTTGTTCACCTGGCGGTTGATCGACCCGTCGTTGGCGCCGTTGTGCCCCGGGTCCAGAAACACGATCATCCCGGCGATACTCGTCGGCTGAGCGCTCGCCGGCGGAGCCGCGACCAGCGAAACAGCGAGCGCCGCGGCCGCCGTGACGGCACCGACACGCAGGCAGAGCAGGTCTGGCACTGCGTCAAAGTAGCCCGCCCGCGGCTACCCTTGGGAGGGTCGATCCCGAGCCGAAACGAACTCGAGACCAATAGGCAAGAGGACTGTGATGCAACCCGGAGGCACGCCGGACATGTCTGCGCTGCTGGCGCAGGCGCAGCAGGTGCAACAGCAACTGATGGAAGCCCAGGAACAGCTCGCGGCCAGCGAGGTGCGAGGGGAGGCCGGCGGCGGGCTGGTGCAGATCACCATGAAGGGCAGCGGCGAGGTCGTCGGGGTGTCGATCGACCCCAAGGTGGTCGATCCGTCCGATGTGGAGACGCTTGAGGATCTGATCGTCGGCGCGTTCGCGGACGCCTCGCAGCAGGTGGCCGAGATGGCGCAGAGCAGGCTCGGCCCGCTGGCCGGCGGGCTGGGGCTCTGATTTGTTCGAGGGCCCGGTCCAGGACCTGATCGACGAGCTGGGCAAGCTTCCGGGAATCGGGCCCAAGAGCGCTCAGCGGATCGCGTTCTACCTGTTGTCGGTCGAGCCGCCTGACATCGACCGGCTGACCGCGGTGTTGGCGAGGGTGCGCGACGGCGTGCGGCATTGCGCAGTGTGCGGCAACGTGTCGGAGGGCGAGCGCTGCCGCATCTGCAGCGATCCCCGCCGCGACGCCTCGCTGGTGTGCGTCGTCGAGGAGCCCAAGGACATCCAGGCCGTCGAGCGCACACGGGAGTTCCGCGGGCTGTACCACGTGCTCGGCGGTGCCCTGGACCCGCTGTCGGGCATCGGGCCGGACCAGTTGAGAATCCGCGAGCTGCTGCATCGACTCGGCGAGTCGGACATTTCCGAGGTGATCATCGCGACGGATCCGAACACCGAGGGCGAGGCCACCGCGACGTACCTAGTGCGAATGCTGCGCGACATCCCGGGTCTGACGGTCACGCGTATCGCGTCGGGATTGCCGATGGGTGGCGACCTCGAGTTCGCTGACGAGCTCACGCTGGGCCGGGCGCTGTCAGGGCGCCGCGCGATGGCCTAGCCGCGCCTGCGTCCCCCGCGCCCGCGTCCCGCGCCCCCCGTGCCGCGTCCCCCGCGCCGAATTCAACGCTATGGCGCCGGCTACTCGAACTTTCGCTGCTTCGCGTTGAATTCGGTGAGCTGTCGGATGCCGGTGCCACGATGCGCCCATGGGGGAGGTACTGATCGGCAGCGAATCGGTATTGCGCGGCGAGCTTTCCAGACACGACCTACGCGCTGGCATCGGCCGGTGTTCCGCGATGTGTATATGCCGAA